>DAIUKN010000052.1:7305-10379 GCA_036848195.1 Bacteroidota bacterium | reverse complement strand
ACACCTAGTATTCATCGTTTACAGCGTGGACTACCAGGGTATCTAATCCTGTTTGCTCCCCACGCTTTCGCGCCTCAGTGTCAGTTACGGACCAGGAGACCGCCTTCGCTACCGGTGTTCTTCATGATATCTACACATTTCACCGCTACACCATGAATTCCATCTCCCTCTGCCGCACTCAAGATCTCCAGTATCGAGGGCAATTCTGCAGTTAAGCTGCAGGCTTTCACCACCGACTTGGAAACCCACCTACACGCCCTTTACACCCAGTAATTCCGGACAACGCTCGGATCCTACGTATTACCGCGGCTGCTGGCACGTAGTTAGCCGATCCTTATTCGCAGGGTACTGTCAATCCCGTCAAACGGGACATTCATCCCCTGCAAAAGAGGTTTACATCCTAACGGACTTCATCCCTCACGCGGCGTCGCTGCGTCAGCCTTTCGGCCATTGCGCAATATTCCTCACTGCTGCCTCCCGTAGGAGTCTGGACCGTGTCTCAGTTCCAGTGTGGCTGATCATCCTCTCAGACCAGCTACCCATCGTCGGCTTGGTGGGCCGTTACCCCGCCAACTACCTAATGGGACGCAGGCTCATCTTCAGGCACCCTTGCGGGCATTTAACAACTGTCATCATGCGATGCCGCTGCATCATCGGGTATTAGCCCCGATTTCTCGGAGTTGTCCCCGTCCTGAAGGCAAATTGCCTACGTGTTACTCACCCGTGCGCCACTGTACTCGGGATATTGCTACCCCTTTCTCGTCGACTTGCATGTGTTAGGCACGCCGCCAGCGTTCGTCCTGAGCCAGGATCAAACTCTCCGTTGTAATTATAATAACTTACGACTTCGAGTCTGAAGTGTGGCTTCATTTCCTGCCTGTTAAGCAGGGATCTCAGCCAAGGTTAGAAACTCTACTGAGATTGACTAATGGCTATGCACACTAATTTTCAAAGAACTGCTATCAAAAATGAAGCTTACGCATTCATAACGGGCTCTAAATATACACAAAAGAAACTTGGAAGTCAAGAACTCAGGAAGGAATTAGCGAGAATTTTCTTCCGGACCCCACAGCCCTAAGAGGGCTATAATACTAACAAAACTATTACTCATTGTCAACCCGTCTCCCGAAAAATATCGGTTCTTCCTAGGTCGCCAATATGGCCGCCAAACGCCAGAGATCGCTATCGACAACCTTCCTGTTTGACCATGTCTCATGCAACGGCGTGAAGGCAATGCGGCCGTGAATCTCACCGACCATGACGTTCGTCCGACCCTCCAGAAGCGATTCAACAGCCGCAACCCCGAGACGGCTCGCCAGCAGCCGGTCATGCGCCGTCGGGCTCCCGCCCCGTTGGACATGACCCAGCACGCATACACGGTAGTCATACCCCGCCGCACCCTTCACTTTCTCCGCTATGCTGAATGCCCCCCCCTGCTCCTCCCCCTCTGCCACGACGATCAACACGCTCGGCTTCCGCCCCTTGAGCGATTCCAACTCCTCGCGCAACGCCTCGATGTTCGTCTTCTCCTCCGGAATCAGAATGTATTCCGCGCCGCTGGAGATCCCCACATCCAGCGCAATGAACCCCGCATCACGCCCCATCACCTCCACGTAGAACAACCGGTCATGAGAGGCGGCAGTGTCTCTGATCTTGTCGATCGCTTCCATCGCTGTGTTCACCGCCGTGTCGTACCCGATGGTGTAATCTGTCCCGAATAAATCATTGTCAATGGTCCCCGGAACTCCGACGACGGGAAACCCGTGCTCCTCGCTCAGCCTCGACGCACCCTGAAACGTACCGTCGCCGCCAATCGCGACCAGACCTTCAATCCCCGCATTCTTCAACTGCTCAGCGGCCTCTGCGCGCCCTTCAGGAGTGCGAAATCGCTCCGACCGTGCCGTGCGGAGAATCGTCCCGCCCCTCTGAATAATGTTGGACACCGACCGCGCCTGGAGATCCACGAATCGGCCCTCGATCATCCCCTCGTAGCCCTGCTGGATTCCGACAACTTCGCATCCGTTGTATAGTCCGCTCCTGACGACCGCCCGTACGCAGGCATTCATTCCCGGTGCATCGCCACCGCTTGTGTAGACCCCGATCTTCTTCATGACCACCCCTCGCTCCCGAATAAGAGTTGAAAGCGAAACAAGATATGGAAAACGGCAGGAAATCTCAACCCGACTCGCCATCCGCTTGATCACATCCGCTTGATCTGACCAGCCGGCCTGACCGTTCGGTCTGACCACGTGTTCTGACCATTCGGCCTGACGTGAAGGTCAGTCCAATTTTTGCAGTAGTGCCTCGCATAAATCCGTACAGGCAAGTAGTCTGATCAGGTGGGAAACCTCCTCGACCGGGGTTCCCTTCCTCATATCAATCCGAACGAAAGCAGACATCGAGATTGCTTTTATATGAGGCCCCGACACATGCTGCAACGACCACTGCTCTTGAAGAGTACCGGCGAATACTTCACGCGCATGACCGCGGCGTGAAGAGAGGGGAGGTCTTCTTCTCGGACCAAGATTACCACCGGTTCATTGAATCGACGAAGATCTCCTTCATCAGTGAACAGCTCTCCTTACACGTATTCCCCCTGGTGCCAAACCATTATTAGATGATTCTCCTTCAGCTAGTCCCGGGAGCCATGAGCGGATACATCAAGCGTATCTGCGATCCTCAAACCAAACTGGAGGAACAGGCGCAGCGGCAATCCAGGTCAAGATCCGTAGAATCGACGGAATGAGTAGACCTGTTCGTTTCGCGCTGCATCCACGGTAACCCCCTCCGGACTCGTCTCTTTTGCCGAGGAGTGGGAATACAGCAACTGCAGGGCCTGCTACGGGAGAGCTGATTCTGGATTCCTCACTACGGGACCGGTCCTTGGGTTAGCAGGTGGGGCAGATGCCTACCGACAGTACGTAACAGGCGAACTCGAGGGGAGTGGAGAAGAGATGGACCGCTATCGTATCGACCGGAACATATCATTTGACCTGTTCATTCGGCCTGTTCATCCGACGTGTTCAATCGGCCTGGCCGACCTGCCAAGCCATCACAAACAATCAACGGAGACC
>DAIUKN010000052.1:0-7295 GCA_036848195.1 Bacteroidota bacterium | reverse complement strand
TCGATGCCCCATCCCTTCATTTCCTTGAGCATCTTCTCGTTGGTTAAGGCGTAGTAGATGGGGGTCACCGAAACGAAATTCCCCCGGACAGCGACCTGATCGGTGTCGGTGTCCGTGTCGGTGATGTTCATCTTACCGGTCAGCCAGAAATACTCCCTGTTTGCAGGATCCCGGCGAATATCGAACGTGTCGTCCCAGGATGACTGACCTTGCCGAGTGACCATGACTCCGCGGATCTCCCGTTCCGGAACCGCAGGCACGTTGACATTCAACAGCGTCCCTTGAGGCAGGCCCCTCTCCAGCACGAGAAGCGCAATCCGGGCCGCGAACTTTGCCGCGTATGAGAAGTCCGGCTGTTGATACGTCGTGAGCGATATCGCGATCGACGGTATGCCAAGAATCGTCCCCTCCGTCGCCGCCGAAACCGTCCCCGAATACATGATATTGATCGCCGTATTCGAGCCATGGTTGATTCCGGAGATCAGAAGATCGGGCTTTTCCTTCAGGAGAACCTTCACCGCAAGCTTCACGGCGTCAGCCGGCGTCCCGTCTACGGCATAGCCAAACTCCTCCCCCCCCTTCTGGACCGGAAAAGCCCGAAGCGGATAGTTCATCGTGATGGCATGCCCCACTGCACTCTGCTGCTTGTCGGGGGCAACCACACTCACCCGGGCGATCTTCTTCAACTCCTGGACGAGGGCGAAGATGCCCGGCGCATCGATGCCATCGTCGTTTGATACAAGGATGTGCATCAATAACTCTCCGCGTCCGTCGGGAACTTCTGGCTCTTCACGTCATGAATATACTTCCGAAAGGCGGAACGCAGTTCCTCCGCCAGCTCGGCATAGCGCCGGATGAAGCGAGGCTTGAATTCCTCGGTGAGTCCAAGCATGTCATACACCACCAGAACCTGGCCGTCGCAATGCGGACCCGCCCCGATGCCGACAGTGGGAACCGGCACTGATTCCGTCACCCTTTTCGCCAGCACCGAGGGAATCTTCTCCAGCACGATCGAAAAGACTCCGGCTTCCGAAAGCACCTGTGCATCCCGCAACAACTGCTTCGCCTCCGCTTCCTCCTGCGCCCGCACTTCATACGTCCCGAATCGATTGATGGCCTGCGGCGTCAGACCAAGATGGCCCATGACCGGGATGCCGATCTTCACCAGATGCCGCACGATCTCGGCGAGGTACTCCCCACCTTCGAGCTTGACTGCGCCGACACCGACTTCCTTCATCACCCTGCCGCAATTGCGCACAGCGTCATCAACACTGGTCTGGTACGACATGAACGGCATATCGACGACTATCAGTGCATTCCGGACCGCGCGTTTGACTGCTTTCGCATGATAGATCATGTCGTCGACGGTCACCGGCAACGTCGTTTCATGCCCCTGGACAACATTGCCGAGGGAATCCCCCACAAGGATGATATCGATACCGACCTGATCGAGATATTTCGCCACCAGGTAGTCATAGGCGGTCAGCATCGTAATCTTCTCTCCGCTCTCTTTCATCGTGAGAACCCGTTTCGTGGTCACGACACGCGGCTTGGCGTCACCCAGAGCTGTGCTCATTCGGCATTCCCTGATGTTCGATGATTGTTGTCCACCGTCTCTCGTTCCAAGGCGCCCGGGGGCGATGACGGAGCAAACGTGATATTCCACTCCGTTTCGAAACCGCGCCGTATGCAATCTGCAAGCTCAATGACCTCAACCGGTTCTCCGCGAATCTCGGCCAGATCGACGGTCTTCCGATCGAGCTCATCACGAAGGCTTTTGCGCAGCGCGCCCCCGGAAACCTCAAGATAGTCCGCCAGCATTTTGTGGGCCGGCCCGCAGAGAATCGATCCGTGCTGAAGCACCACATCGTGTTCCCCGTCATCGAAACGACGCTGCGCGCTTCCGACGAGCTTTCGTCCCTGCCACTCGATCTCATAACGCGCCGAGGTCGTGAAGCAGGGAATCGACGAGGCATGGCGATAGCCTTCCCGGAAGTTCGGCTGTGCTTTCTGGAGTGTCACTTCGACACCGAAGAGCCTTAGACCGCACACCAGTGCACGGCTAATATCGTTGTACACCTGGAGGATGCTACGCCGGCCAGCTTCCATTACAATAGAGTATGTCAGCTCCTGAGCGTGCAGAATGGCTCTCCCCCCCGTCGGACGCCGGACAATGTCAATACCGTCCCGCGCACAGGCACGGGCGTTCAGGTTTTCCATCCCCTGGTTATAGCCGAGCGAGATCGCCCATGGTTTCCAGCGGAAGAGCCTGAGGGTGGGAGCGCCGCCCTCGTCGCAGAGGCCGCGCGCCAGCACTTCGTCGAACTCCATGTTGAACGCACCGGGCCTGGCTCCGGTGTCCAGGAAGCGCCAGGGATGGGCCGAGGAGGGCATGGTCAACTCAGGAAGCGGGGGCCGGGGATGATTCCCCTGTTGCTCCTGGCAATGAAGTCCAGGACCTGCTGGACCTCCGGGACGGCGCAAAGGTCGGCATCCTCCCCGATTCGCGCCACAGCCTGAGAGACGTTCAGCTTCGAACGGTAAAGAAATGCATATGCCCGGTCGAGTGCGTCGATTGTTTCCCGCGAAAACCCGCGGCGCCGGAGTCCGATGGAGTTCAAACCTTCAAACGAGGCAGGATCACCGCTCGCAAGGACGAATGGGGGAACGTCCTTCGGCACCCGTATCCCACCGCCGACCATCGCGTGCCTGCCGATGTGCGTGAACTGGTGTACGGGGGTCAGACCACCGATAATCACCCAGTCCTCCACCTCTACATGACCGGCGAGCTGGGCGGTATTGGCCATAATCACGTGGTCTCCGATGACGCAGTCGTGAGCGACGTGAGTGTAGGCCATCAAGAAGCTATCGCTCCCGACGATTGTGCGCCCTCCCTCACCGGTCCCCCGGTGCAGGGTGGCAAATTCCCGGACAATTGTCCTGTCACCCAGTTCACAGGTCGTCGGTTCGTCGGCGTACTTAAGGTCCTGCGGTGCATGACCGACGACAGCGCCGTGATGGATACGGCAGTCCCGCCCGAGACGTGCGCCGCAACCGATGAGGGCATTCGCCGCGACCGCTGTTCCGTCACCGATAACCGCGCCGGCTTCGACGACAGTGAATGGCCCGACGCTGACATTGGAGCCCAGGACTGCCTTCGGGCTTACCTGGGCACGTGAATCGACCTGGGTGCTCATACCTGCTTAGTTCAATGACGGTTTGGTCTTGGCTGTCGCGCGCGACCCGTCCGGTCCAGGCCCACCCTTCACCTCAGCACGATCCAAAATGGAAGCCATCATATCCGCCTCAGCCACGAGATTGCCGTCGACGTACGCCTTTCCCGTCATCTGGCAGACCTTGGTTTTCCGCACGACGAGCCTGAGTTCCACGACAAGCTGGTCACCGGGGATCACCGGTTTCCGGAATTTGGCATTGTTGATGGACATAAAGAAGACGAGCTTGCCATCCGGGTTCTCAATACCGTTCAACAGCAATACACCCCCCGCCTGTGCCATCGTTTCCAGAATCAACACCCCCGGCATGACCGGCTGCCCCGGAAAATGCCCCTCAAAGAACGGCTCGTTCGCGGTAACGTTCTTGACGCCCACAACACTCTCGTCCATCTTGAAGTCGATGATCTTATCGATCAACAGGAAGGGGTAGCGGTGCGGCAGGATCTTCTTGATGGCATTGATGTCAAAGACCACGCCCTCTTTCCGTTCATGCTGGTAGGTCCGGACGAGCTTCTTTTGTTGGTAGAGCTTCCGGATCTTGCGTGCGAATTCGATGTTGCTCGCGTGCCCCGGGCGCGCTGCGAGGATCTGCGCCTTGAGCGGGACCCCGATAAGCGCGAGATCACCCATCATGTCGAGCAGTTTGTGGCGCGCGGGTTCATTCGGGAAGTGGAGCGTGCGATTGTTGAGCACACCGTTGCTGCCAAGGATGACGGCGTCTTTGATCCCGAGCTTCGTCGTGATGCGTTTGATCTCGTCGTCGGGAAGCTCGCGATCGACGATGACGATGGCGTTGTCCAGGTTCCCACCGCGTATCAATCCCTGGCTGTGCAGCATCTCGACTTCGTGGAGAAAGCAAAAGGTGCGGCAGGGGGCAAATTCGGTAACAAATTCCTTCTCGAGGTCGAAGAGCCCTGTGTGCTGACTCCCCAGGGCAGGATTGTTGTAGTCCACCATCACCGTGATCCGGTAATCGTCCGTTGGCAGGGCGACGATGTCGACTTTCTTCTCTTCGTTGCGGTAGGAGACGGTTTGGTCAATAACCAGATAGTCCTTCGGGGCGTTCTGCCTCTCGAAACCCGCTCTGAGCAGGGCGTCCACGTATGGTTTTGAGCTCCCATCGCCTATTGGCGGCTCGTTGGCATCGATCTCCACGATCACGTTGTCCACCTGCAGTCCAACCAGCGCAGCCAGGACATGCTCGACGGTGTGAACGCGGGCATCTCCGACCGCGATGGTCGTGCCGCGAGAAATGTCCACGACGTGGTCGACGTCGGCCGGAACCTCCGGCGATCCGCCCAGGTCCGTCCGCCGGAACCGAATGCCGTAGTTCTCGGGGGCCGGCTTGAACGTCATCGTCGCGATGCTTCCGGTATGGAGGCCGATGCCGCTCATGGACACCGGTTGCTTGATGGTTCGCTGCTGTACGAGCATGAGATCTCCGGGCTACCGTTCAGGGCATGGGGCGTTATGAGCGTGGGCGGTGCGAATCGGTCGGGGACGCGGGGCGGAGCCGTTCGAGTTCCTTCTCGAGCTCTTCGACCCGCTGCTTCAACTGGCGGACAAGGACGAGGGTCTCCGGAAGCTGGGTGACGGCTCCCTGGATGCGGAACGCCTCGCGCTGGGGATATGCCGGGTAGCCGAAGTAGGTCCCACCGGGCTGTTCGATCGAGCGGTGGATGCCGGACTGCGCACCGATTTTCGTATTGTCGGCGATGGAAAGATGCCCGGTGAACCCCACCTGTCCCCCGACCATGTTGTTCTTCCCAATCTTGGTACTGCCGGAAATGCCTGTCTGGGCGGCGATCACCGTATGTTCGCCAATGACAACGTTGTGTCCGACCTGGATCAGGTTATCGAGCTTCGCGCCCCGCTTGATCCGGGTCTCGCCCATCGTCGCACGGTCGATGGTGCAGTTGGCGCCGATCTCAACGTCGTCCTCAATGACGACAATACCGAGCTGGGGGATTTTCTCGAAGCTGCCGTCGGGGCGCGGGGCGAAGCCGAAGCCGTCGCTCCCTATCACGACCCCCGGATGAATGATGACCCGAGCGCCGATACGGCATGCTTCCCGAACGGTGACATTGGGGTAGAGAAGCGTTGCCTTGCCAATCTCGGCGCCCTGTCCCAGAATAACGCCATGGCTGAGAATCGCGCTGTCAGCTATGCGGCATCCTTCACTGATCACAACGTGCGCGCCTATGCGGACGTCTTTCCCGACAGAGGCGGAGGGATCGATGACGGCAGACGGATGAATCCCCGGGGGGAGCGGTTCCTTCGGGGGATTGAAGACAAGAAGCACTTTCAGGAAGGAGAGATACGGATCGTCGACTCTGAGCAGAGCCGGGCGTGTACGGCCTGCCAGGTCAGCCACGCGCAGGGTCTTGCTGACTATCACGGCCGAGGCGTGCGTTGTCTCGAGATACCGGATGTACTTCGGATTGGCGACAAAGGTAATATCGCCTTCGACGGCCTCTTCAATTTTCGCGACGCGCCGGATTTCGACCTGGGCTGCGCCTTCTCCGAGGCCGTCACCCGCCCCCTCCGCATCCAGCAGGAGCGCAATGTCACGGAGATTCATGGTGTTGTACCCCGGGGACGCCGTTTACTTGCCAAACGTCTGCATGCGCGTCAGGACCTTCTGGGTCAGATCGCGCTTTTCATTGGCATACAGAAGCAGGACCTCTCCGCTTTTGTCAAGAATATAATCGTACCCGTCCTCCCGGGCAATGTCCTCCAGAACCTGGAACATTTTGTTCTGGATCGGCTTCATCACCTCGTTCTGCTTCTGGAACAGTTCGCCGTTCTGGCCGAACTTCTTGTTCCGGTACTCCGAGACCTTCTGATCGAGATCCCGCAGTTCCCGTTCCTGGTCGGCACGGACTTGTTCGGTGAGGATGAGCTTGCGCTTGTCATACTCGTCGAACTTCCGCTTCCAGTCGGCCTGCATCTTCTGTAGTTCACCTTCCCACTGCGCCACGAGCACATCGAGGGACTTCTGCGCATCGATGGCCTCAGGAAGCGCCTGCATGATGGCTTCCGAGTTGATGTGGCCGATCTTCGTCTGCGCCGGCACCGCAACCCAGCAGAACACCAGCAACAACGCCAATGCCGTACGATTCATGGGGCTACCCCCTATTTCCCGCGTTTCAGTTTGTCGATGACCTTAAAAGTCATATCGTGGGCCGGGTCGCCATACAGGAGGATTTGAATCTGCTCGGTCTTGTCGAAGATAAAGCTGTATTTCTCTTCCTTCGCAACCTGCCCGATGGCTGTCTTGATCTTCTCCCGGATCGGATGAATGATTTTCTCGGTCTCCTTCGCCACGGCCCCATCCTGACCGAATTTTTCCACCCGGAACTCGTTATAACGGCGTTCCATCTCCACCAGCTTCTGTTGCTCGCCCTTCTTGGTGGCGTCGTTCATCAACGCCTCCTTCTTCTGGTAGTCCTCATAGCGGGACTGGAGCTCTTTCTGCATCGCCTCAAGAGAATCCTGGAGCGGTTTCGAGATGGCGTCAATCCGCTTCTGGGCCTCCTGGGCTGCAGGAAGTTCCTGGAAGATCTTCGTAGAGTTGACGTAGCCAAGACGCTGGCCCTGGGCCTGCAGTGCCGTTACACCAAAGAGCAGGACGCTGACAAGGAGAACACATGGTAGTTTCTTCACACTCACCTCTTCCTTTGAATTGAATGAATTGGAACTACAACAAAACTTTCCCTTCGGACGGTACATTCTTCAGAACCCGCGGCCGAACACGAAATGGAACTTCCAGCCATCCGGCTTCCCGTCCTTCGGAAACACATCGTCGAACCCATAGCCGTAGTCAAATCCGATGAGACCGATCGGCATGATCTGAATTCTCGCGCCGAGACCTGCGGAACGCTTCAGGTCGAAGAAATTCGCGTTGTTCATCGACTCGAACACGTTGCCCCCTTCGGCGAAGCCCAGGATGTAGATCGGGATGGGATTCATCGCCACAGCGAAGCGCAGTTCCGCCGTCTGCTTCGTCATCGCATAGCCGCCGATGATGCTGTTCGACGTATTGCGCGGACCGACCGATTG
>DAIUKN010000051.1:0-10545 GCA_036848195.1 Bacteroidota bacterium | reverse complement strand
AGTAGGGACCACTTCATCATCACCTGCGTCTCCCTGTGAGTGAGGAGCTTCATTCTACGGTAATTTCATCGACGAAAATCCACGCTTTACCCCCCCTGCCGGGGTGCCAATCGGGACACACACCGAGATTCTTCGCCAGAACCTTGATGTATCGTCCCTTCATGTGAGGCACCGCTGTGGCATACTCCACGACCTTGACCTCCTCATGCCTCTTCGCTGCGGGTGGCTCGAACTTTCCTGCTGGAACGAAGTTCAACCCGTCATCGGAAACGGAATACTCAACCATTGTCGGAGAGAAGACCCAGGAGCGCGTTGCCTGGAGGTAACCGGATGAGAGGCGCGTGATTGGTCTGCTCTCACCGAGATCGATAACCACGTCACAATCGTTCCCCTCAAACCCCTGCCAGAATCCGTCACCGACATTCGGCCCCCCTTTGAACCCATCCACAAGTGCATCCTTGCCTCCGGCGGCGTGCCGTGGATTGAACGGGTACGTGAACGTCACCTGTTTGCCTGTCGAGAGCGACGGATGGATCACGGCACGGACAATCACCTCCGACGGAGATCCTTTCCTGAATGCCCGCGCAGCCACTTCGGCCGGCCGACCTACTGGAAATTCCGAAGTGAACCGCAGTGCATCCGCCCCCGGGTCGCTCCCATCCAGTGTGTAACGGATCTCAACGCCACTCCCTCTCGTGGCGAGATCAACCAAACAGACTCCTCTTTGTTTGTCGTACCTCCCGCTGACTATCACTGAGGGGTTTCCGACATCATCAAGGATCGGCGATCCGATCATCTGCACATCCTGCTGCCTTTCCTGAAGCAGTTCAAAAATGACGATCTCGTTCTCGCCTCTTCTCAGCCACGGAGCCGGGATGTAGAGTGTCTGCTGGGGACCAATATTCCAGTATCGACCCACGTTGTGACCATTGACCCAGACGCATCCCTTCCCCCAGTCACGCATGTCGAGATACGTATCGGCAGTGTCGCCCAGCCGGAAAAACCCCCGCCGGGCAACAGGCCCCGTTGCATGCGCAGACGGTGCGAATTTCAAGCTGGCGATATCATTGAACGGAAACGCGTACATCTTCCATCCCGCAAGTTCTTTCTGATTCAACGTAACCCTTTCGGTGATTCCCTTCCTGTTATCGTTAAGGAATGGCCCGTAGTTGATCCGGCCGAGATTCTCGACGATAATGTCCAGCGTTGAGGTCCCGGCGGGAAGATCGACTTCACAGGATTCATGGCCTAGCCGGCGGTCCAGGACTGCGACCCGCATTCCATTGAGGAACACCAGTGCGTAGTCCCTGAGATGTTCTATGAAGAGCGTCCCCTTCTGCGGCCCCTGAAGCGCCGTCCGATAGAGGAGATAGCCATAGCCCTGGTGAAGGTCTTCAAACGTGAGAACCCGCTCAGACACGCCAGGTTGGGGTAGATTCGCGAACATATCGACAGACTCGTTGAGGGCAAATCGGGGAACCGCAATGGTCTTTTTTCTGGGCGGCACCGCGGGAAGGACAACACCCGGAGGAAGGTGGAGCCGGATGATCCCGCGGAACGCCTCGAATTTCGGCGTTGCATTTCCTCCCTCATCGATGGGGGCGTCATAGTCATAACTGCTTGTCTGTGGCGCATACGGCGACGAGGAGTCGGCATTGGCACCATTCATAAACCCCCGCGTTGTGCCGCCGTGCACCATGTACATGTTGATCGAAAAACCGCTGGAGAGGAGATCCTCGAGCGGTTTCAGATACTCTTCCGCCGGCTCAATGTGGTGTTCCACTCCCCACGTGTCAAACCACCCCGGGTACCACTCGGCGATGAAGTATGGTCCCCTGTTCGCATGGTACCTATCGACGAGCTCTTTGACCTCCGTGACGTTGTCCAGACCATTGACGGCAGGGAGGATCCCCGGCAGGTACCCGCGGGGCATCTGTGACGGTCCGTCGCACGTGTAGAGCTCGACGTCGAAGCCCGAATCCCTGATGATGTCCCTGTTGAGGGCAAGGTACTCTTTGTCCTGATCATACGAACCGTATTCATTCTCGAGCTGGACCATGATGATATTCCCGCCTTTCGTTACCTGCAGCGGGGCGAGCTGATGCCCGAGCTCCCGGAAATACTTTCTGGTCATCTCCAGAAATCGAGGGTCCTTGCTCCTGACCTTCAGGTCTTTCTCGGTAAGGAGCCACCAGGGATATCCCCCGAACTCCCATTCTGCGCACGCATAGGCGCTCGGCCGGATGATCACCCAGAGGCCCTCTTCCCGGGCGATCTGTACAAAGCGAGCGACATCCGCATTTCCTGTGAAGAGGTACTTCCCCTTCTCCGGTTCATGGTAGTTCCAGAACACGTATGTCGCGATCGTGTTCAGCCCCATGGCTTTTGCCATCTTCAGCCGGTCGCGCCAATACTCCTGCGGGATGCGGGCAAAGTGCATCTCTCCACTCATGATCTGAAACGGTTTTCCGTCCAGCAGGAAGTCCTTCTCGCCCAGGCGGAAGGTATGGGACTTGGGCTGCGACATGGCACCGGCGGTGAGAACCACCAGAAATGCGATGGCCAAACTCACGTGTTTCATCCCGTTCCTTTCTGGAGTGGTCCACAAGGGCTGTTGTCGGCGGCCATGTGACGGATTGAGACCGGAATCCCGGACATCACCCTCTCCCTCCCGTTCGGCCTGGCCTCCGAAAACCCACGGTGTGTAATTGATCGCGCGGACAGGAACCCACGTTACGAATTCGGATGCTCTCCTTCCCCCGCTTCCTATCCGGAGGGAAAGCAGGCAACACTTCACTGCACAATGATCTCGTCAATAAATACCCATGCTTTGGTGCCGGATCCGGAATGCCACGAGGGACAGATGCCGATATTCGTAGCCGAGACCCTAATATATCGTCCCCTGATATTGGCTGACGAATGCTCAAAATCCTTAACCAAAACCCGTTCGGACTGCTCGACGGGGCTGGTCTGCTCGGCGAGTGGCGTCCAGCGCACACCATCGTCTGACGCGGCAAAAACCACCTTCGTAGGAAGAAAGATCCACGCTCCTTGTTCTTGAAGAAATCCCGCCGTTATCGCGCGAACGGTACGCACTTCGCCGAGGTCAAGCGTCGCGCCCACATCATCCCCCTCAAACCCCAACCACTCCCCGTCATGGAAGTCCGGCAGGCCCCGTTTCCCGTTGATCAAGGTCAGAGGGCCGGCGCCAGGATATTTCGGGCTGCTCGGCTTCTCAAACGTGACATCCCGGACCTTCAGACATTTCAAGTATCGGGTATCGAGCGACTGAACAGGCTCGTCGCCCGCGAAGGCAGCCGCGGCTTTCAGGGTCCCCGATCCGGTCAGTACGATCGGTCGTGTGTAACGCTCTGATTTCGATGTGGGCCCGGTGCCATCGAGCGTATAGTAGATCGACGCCCCTTTCGTATCACAGCCGAGCCGCACCTGCACGGAATCCTGGAATGGTCCGCCGTCTGGCACAGCGATGGCCCGGGGCGGAGCTTTGAACAGGCCGATTGCTGACAGCGTTGGGCTGGTCCTTGATTTCTCAATCACCAGCCGGACCTTCTTTGCAGTGACTGCCGGGAAGCGGAGCAGCCGTTTGTACCCGATGGTTGTTCCTTGCGTCAGCGGTACCCATTCCTTGCCGGTATGCGCATCCAACCGGAACTCCTCGACCCGCTGACCGGCGCGAATGTGCTCCTGGAGCATCGCCCGATCAAAGGTCTCCTCACGCGGGAGTATGAACTCCAGGGTTGCCGATTCAACGCCGTCATCGGTTGTCCAATAATTCGCTTTTTCTTTGTCGATCACCGACAGAGCCCGGTGCCCGGCTTTCTCATTTGTCGCCGTCACGTGTGCGGATGCGAGGAGATTGACCCTGAAGGTTTGATCAAGAATCCTGCGCATGCCCATCAGACTCTTGATATCATTGTCGTGGATGAGTCCGCGCTTGTCTGGAGGAATATTGAGAAGGAGGACACTATTCTTCCCTACCGAGCTGTAATAGATGTCAACCAGCTTATCGGGTGTCTTGACGCGATCATCTTGCGAAGCATGGTAGAACCAACCGGGGCGAATCGAGACATCTGTCTCCGCCGGATACCAGACCAGTGCTTTCGCGCTCCTGAGCTTATCCCTGCTGCCAAGGTCTTCACCCATCATGTCCCCGGGAACGAACGCACCGTCGACGGGATTTTGCTGAGACCCTGCGGCGATCGTTTCAAGATTCTGAACGACGTCGGGCAGGACACTCCATTCGGTGTCGCGCCCGTACCCGGACTCCGTGCCGACCCATCGAACATCGGGACCCATAATCGCGATCACGGCGGCCGGCTGCAACTCACGGATCAGCCGGTAATATGAACTCCAGTCATACACCTGCCTCTTGCCGTTCGGACCCTCCCCGCATGCTCCGTCGAACCAGACTTCCGAAATTGCACCGTAGTTGCCGAGAAGCTCGCGCAGCTGGTTCCGGAAGAACTCGTTGTATTTCGGAGAGTCGCCGTACGTGGGCTCATGTCTATCCCAGGGAGACAGATAGACTCCGAATCTCAGGCCAAATTCCCTGCACGCAGCCGCAACCTCGCCAACAACATCTCCCTTTCCGTTACGCCACGGGGTGTTCTTGACGCTGTGCTCGGTGACCTTGCTCGGCCAGAGGCATAGACCGTCGTGGTGTTTTGCCGTCACGATCACCATCCGCATTCCAGCATCCCTGATAACCTTCACCCACTGCCGGGCGTCAAGCGCGGTGGGATTGAAGAGCGACGGACTCTCCGTTCCAAGTCCCCACTCACGATCGGTGAATGTGTTCATGGTGAAATGGATGAACGCAATGAATTCCTGCTCCTGCCATTGCGTCTGCCGTGGCGATGGGACCACGGTCGCCGCCTTGCGGACAATCTCCTGGATGCTGTCGCCTGGCCTGATGATAGCGAAGGAACCTGACGGCGCCTCCCCGCCCCTCTCCTGACTGAACGTCATCGCACATGGCATACCGAGGAAAACCGACACGATCGTGAGCAGGGCCGTTCTTGTCGTCGTGATCATATCTCAGGTATTCCTCCCAGGGTAGAGTATGCCCGGAAATTGTCTCGCAGGGTCAGGTGCCGCGCATCTGGCGTTCGATCTCTTCGAGGCTCTTCCCCTTCGTTTCGGGAAGCATCCTCCAGACAACCAGAAAGGCCGGGATACAGAGGAGCGCAAATATCCAGAATGTGCCTGCCGGACCGGTGTTTTCCAGCAACCATGGAAACGATTGCCCGACAACCGCATTGGCAGTCCAGAGAGCGAACGTTCCGATGGACATTGCCCTTCCCCGGATGTGGGTCGGGAAGATCTCCGAGATGACGATCCAGGAAACAGGGCCGTAAGAAAACGAGAAGCAGGCAGTAAAGCACATGATGCACGCCAGAAGCAGCACGCTCTGCGACGTCTGCTGGGTGAAAAAGAATCCGACGGCAAGCAACGAAACAAACACGCCGGCGATACCGACCATCAGCAGGGGCTTCCTTCCGAGCTTGTCCACCTGCCATATGGCGAACAGGGTGAAGAGGACATTCACAATGCCGATGGAAACCTGGCCCCCGAGCGCGTCACTGATTGAGAGACCGGCTTCGCTCAGGATCTTCGGTCCGTAATAGATGATAGCGTTGATACCGCTCAACTGCGAAAACACCGGCAACAGAATTCCAATGAGCAGCGCTTTCCGCATGTCGGGATGAAACAGCTGTGAGAGCGACACCTCCTCCCGGTCGATCGTGCTGACAATCTTGTTGTATTCGGAATCGACGTCCCTCTCACCCTGAATGCTCGCAAGGACCGACTTCGCTTTGTCGCCGTACCCGTGGGCAATCAGCCACCGGGGACTTTCCGGGATGAAAAACAGCAGCCCCAGGAACAGAGCATTCGGAATTGTCATGTTCCCGAACATCCCTCTCCAGATTTCCTCTTTGTAGATCAGGTGAACCAGGCCTGCGGAAGAGGAGGGAGTCCGGGAAATCTCCAACACCCACGCATTCGAGAAATACGCACAGAGTATCCCGATCGTGATCGCAAACTGATACAGTGAGACAAGCCGGCCCCTCGTGGCAGGCGGGGCGATCTCGGAAATGTAAAGCGGGGAAAGCATCGACGCAACGCCAATCCCCATCCCGGCGACGAGCCTTGAGAGGATGAGGACGACATGCGTCGGCGCGAGCGTACAGCCAACGGTCGAGATGAGGAAAAGGACTGATGAGAGGAAGAGCACCTTCTTCCGTCCGAATCGGTCGCTCAAGGATCCTGCGAACGCCACACCGATGATGCACCCGACGAGCGCTGAACTCACGAACCAGCCCTCTTCGAGTGTGGTCAACCCGAATTGCGTTTTGACGAACGATATCGTCCCGGAAATAACGGCGGTATCGAAGCCGAACAAGAAGCCGCCGATAGTCGCGGTCAGGGATGCACCCCACAACATTGCCGTGTTCTTCCGTGGGGCTGTCGCCTCTGAACTGACGTCAGATCCCGTGCGTGTATCATGCTGCATAGACACCTCTCGTATGTTTCTGTGTTCCGCTCCGCTCACCTGCGGCTCCCCTTCCCAATACGCTCGGCCTTCCCCAGGGTCATGATGGTCAGAACAGCCTTCAGCGTCGGCCCGCCGACGAACCCGCACGTGAAGAGGAGAGGATGTTTTCCTTCGTGAATTCCCGGGATCGTCACCGGAGACATCACGACCCCCGTTTGCAGTCCTTTCGCGTCGTAGGTTCTCAGCATTGCGGTTCCATCACAGACCAGCGATTCCCCAACCTTCAAGGCCACAGGCAGCTGCCAAGCCGGAGAATCGTCCACGGCGATCACCGGATTCGTGATCGAGCCGCTGTCGCCGGTCACACGTAACCTGAATTGCATCGGCTGTTCGCCGTCGGGATTTCTCAACTCCCATCGCGACGCAGGCATATCACGCGGCTGATCCAATGTATATGCGCGTTCATATTCCGATGACTCGTGCAACGGAAAGAGGTTCCAAGCATCGTCAGCGAGCACCTCAAGATGGAACCCATTCCTGGGATTCTTCAGTCGGTCCGCTTGTTGGACGGTGAATGCCCCGGCGTGTCTCGCCTTCTCCCACTCTCTGATGGCATCGAGCAGGATGTGGGTATCCCCATTCTTTCGCAATGATTCGAGGCTGGTTGCCATTGCAAATCCGGCATTGAAGCCTGCCCCGCGCGCCAGCATCCACTCCATTTCAGCAAGACTTGTTGTTTCGGTCAACTGGTACCACCCGAGCATATTGGGAAGGTAGTTCCGCTCAAAGAGGGCCTGGTTGCTGATCCTGTATTCCTGCATGGTTTCCCGGAACCCACCACCCCACGGTTCACCCCAGTTGCAGTACGTGTTGATGTGCCAGTAGAAATGCGTTGAGGTGCTTGTCCCGTTGATAACGTCATGGTCAAGGTTATCATAGAAGACCCTGGCGAAGAGATCCTGGGCATAGTCCCCCTGCCCCGTGGCCCAGCAGCCTTCACGCCCGTCAAAATCCAGGTGACTGAGCCCGGTTTCGTTGAATCGTTTCGCCAACCCTGTTGCGATGACGCTCTGCAGTTCGATATTCGGGAAAAAGACATTGTACGGGTGATCAAGGAGTTTGCCGACCTCGCTGTTCATCCTGTGTGCGCTCCGCCGGGTCCCGAAGGCACCACGATCGCAGTCAAGAAGCTTCCACGGCGGCGCGGCGGAGACGGCACGATAGCGGATCAGCTCCTGGTCGATGACCACCGTGTGTAACCAGTTCGCTTTCTCGTTGCTGAAGTATTCAGGGGATGCCACAGGGATCACCGTGGTCGCTGAATCCACGTCGTCATTCAGCCTGGAGCTCCCGGTCTTCGCCAGCCGTGGATCGGGCACGGGGGTCACATAAGGATCATGGGTATTGATGAAACTTGTGAGAGTGTGACCGCCGAGTCGAATGCCCATCGCCTTCGCCTTCTCGACACATCTCCGCAACCCCGCAGCTCCATGGGGAAAGTCCTTGCGACTGATCTCATAGTGCCCCCAGCTCTCGAATGGTTCCATGTGATACAGCGACAGGAGTCCTGCCCGCCTTGTGAACTCCAGCAGTTCATCGACCGTCTCTTCCGAATAGCTCGCGATCAGGTACGATCGCCCACTCTCCGCCGACAGCTTCGCCCAAACGCCGTCGATCAGCGGATGCGGGAGCCCTTCGGCCAATTCAATCTCGCCGATGCACTCAAGGACCGTACTGTCAGAGGAGCCGAACAGAGCGATCTTCGAACCGACAACAGACTCCCCTTTGATGGCCGGAACTGGCATGGCCGGGAAGTTACCATTCCACACCGGTATCAATCGAGGCCTCGACCGATCGAGGGAAAAGGCCTGCAACGTGCTTCCCCACGGCCTCCGCTCGGCAGCCCGGCCCCGCGAAGGTTCTACACCCTCTTCGTTGACCGGCGTGCCCCCCAGGGTCTTGACGTTCAGCGCCTGTATGCCGAGAGCAAAGGTGCCGTCCCGGGCGACCCCGACAATTTCTCCCACCGTCTGGCTGATAGTCGTCGGGTAAGGCCCCCAAAGTATGCATTCGGCGCCGCCTTCGGGCTGGACGCGTTTGAGTTCGAAGACGACGTGGGTTGTCCTGGCAACGATCTTCACGTATGCTGTGACGCCGCTCTTGGGATAGGTCACCGTTGCGGTCTGCGTCTTCCTCTTATAGGTCAATGATGCCGGCTCCTCCCAGAGACCATTCGCTTTGATGGACAACAGCGGGGCGGATGCCTGTGTTGAAAGGTATTCTCTCCCGTGAGGGATGTCATACAGGCTCGACAGGGAACCCCTCGTGTCGATGACGATCCTCAGTTTCTCCGTCTCAAATTTCACGTCAGCGATTGCGAAACCGGCGAAGACATGCAGGGCGAGGAACCCTGGCGCCAATCTACTCCACGGTGATTTCATCTGCGAATACCCATGCGGGCCCTCCCGCCCCTTTGTGCCACAAAGGACACGTCCTGCTATTGACACCTTTCACGCGAACATATCGGACGCTCGGTTCGCTTACATCGGCAACGAACTGCTGTATGGACGCTGTATCTCTCTTCTCGGGGAGGGAGTTCCTGATTTCTGTCACCGTGCGAAACTGCCGCCCGTCCTCCGAAACAGCAAACTCGACTTTGACCGGCATGAAGATCCATGCATTTTGGTCCTGGAGAAATCCTGATTCAATCCTGCGAACGGGTTGGACCGACCCGAGATCGATCGTGGCCTCCATGTCCTCACCTTCGAACCCCAGCCAATTCATGTTGTAATCAGCCCAGCCCCGCAAGCCATCGGTCAGCACTGCAGCATCCCCGTTCTGGTACCTCACACTCGCGGGTTTCGTCAGATTCACGGGTTTGAAGAGTCCACGTCGGTTTTTCATGCTCGTTTCGAGGAATCGCTTCGTCACGGCAAGGTACTGGTCCGGGGTTCTCCCCATCTCCTCCATGGCTTTGATGCCTCCCTTGTTACATCGATCGACGAATGTCCCCAGCAGCGCCATCATCGACGGCTTCACACTCCACGCCCCGTCTGTCGTCTGAGAATAGAATCCCCGCTCCCCTGTTCCGTAGACTTTCGCCTGCTCGAGGAGGGCGAACTGTAGCGGCAGGCGGGCAATCTGGACCCGATGCAAGAATGCCGAATCGCCCTTGACGACCTCTTCAGCACGATCAAAGAAGGCGGCGTACTTGTCCAGATTCTGCGGTGCAAGATATCCCTTTTTCGATGGGAGCGGATAGCCATAGATGGTCAGATCCTCCCCGGACGCTTCCAGCGCGTCGTGCATGGCATCGATGTACTGCCGGATGAAGGGAGCCGCATCGCCATAGTAGCCGCTCAAGAAGTCGTTCGTGAGGGCATCAACATCCGCATCAGGATCCCAGAGCAACTTGGCTATCAGATACGTCCGCAACTCCTTGAATTCGCACGCCAGGGCCCCGGAACTCTGCTCGAAAACCGCTCGTATGCCGTTCTGAACGAAAAACCGGATATTCGGTTGGAGGACACGAAGATTAGGAAACGGACTGACAAGGTTCCGGAACTGGACCACGTAATCCCAGAGGTATATGTTACGAGTAAGCTTTACCCAGTCACCCACATCCTTCACAAATGACGCACTGCCGGGATCCGAGGCCAGTGGCTTGCTCCGGTTACATTCTATGCTGCAGAGCATGATGTTTACGTTGGGGCGCGGCTTGATCGTCGCCGGCGCCGCGCGGGAGTACTGGTACGCGAGTGTGGATATGGTCTTCTCCGGGAAAGCATCCGCAACGCGGTTCACAAACGCAAGGAGCGATCCGGAGGAAGATCCCTCCAGACTGTCGATCGCTCTGCAGGCTTCGCATTCACACGGGCTGAAGGTATCATTCTGAGAGACTGACCAGTACCTGACGTTCGGCCGCTGCTTCATCCGATCTCTCAACGCCTGAACCACGATCCGGTAGACATCAGGATTTGTCAGACAGAGTTGTCCATCCGGGATTCGCCCCGATTTCACCTTGGAGA
>DAIUKN010000050.1:0-10632 GCA_036848195.1 Bacteroidota bacterium | reverse complement strand
TCCTGGTTGCGTTTCCAGATTTCTGAAGTGTGCTGCCCGCAGCTCCTCAAACATATCCGGCGGGAACCCGTCAGTGCCGAGGGCCTTTCTCGCCCCGAACTTGCCGAGCGGAGCATGTCCGACCCGGTTGTTCATGTTTGAACGGGGATTATGAATGAGCCACGAGCCACCTGCTCTGAGCCTCGCGAATTCGCTGGATGTCAGATGGATGCAGTGCGCCAGCAGGGATTTTTGTCGTAGGATTCCGAACTCATCGAGTCTGTCCAGAATCTTCCGCCCGAATTTTTCGAGCGTCATTTGCGGATCAGTCTCCGCCTCCGCCAGATGCAGGTGCACGCCTGTATCGAAGCGTTCGGCAGTGTCACCGATCTTCCGCAGGGACTCATCCGACAGTGTAAACGATGCGTGTCCACCCACCAGTCCGCGACACATGTCACCGGATCGATGCGCATCCAGGAACTGTTCGTTCTCCGCGATCCCCTGGTCGCGGCGCTCGAGGCCGTCCCGATCGGACGTCTCGTAGCAGAGGATTCCTCGGAGCCCTATCTTCGCAATAGCCTTTTCCACAAGCAGCAGTGAACCGCCAATGGCGTTTGGCGAGGCGTGATGGTCTATGACTGTCGTAACGCCGCAACGCGCAGCCTCCAATGCGCCGGTGAGGGCTGCGTAATACGTCGTTTCCGCATCCAGGGCGCGATCCAGCCTCCACCAGATTTTCTGCAGGATTTCAAGGAAGTCCCCCGGGGCCTCATCGGGAGCGGGCATCCCGCGGGCAAGGCTCGAATAGAGATGGGTGTGCGCGCAGACCAGGCCCGGCATGAGGAGTTTGCCGTCAAGGTTATCAACGGTCTCTTCTTCTTCCGGCAGAAGAACGTGGGCTTGCTCCGTGATAATGCCCCCGGCGATTCTCACATCGACCCGCTCCAGTGCAGGGGGTGAGAGTGTCGCACAAACGCCGTTCTTGAGAAGGATTGATGTCATCGGCGTGAAGGGAGGTGTCCCGTTGTCGCGCCCGCCAGGGCATCCTTGACGGCTTCCAGGCTTGGTTCGATCTCAATTTCGCGACCGGCGGCCTGACGTGCAGTTTGAATATCCTTCAGGCCGTTCCCTGTAATGACAACAAGGGCGGAGTCCTGTTTCCGCACAATTCCCTCAACGACCGCCTTGCCGAGCCCTGCCACTCCCGCGACAGCGGCCGGCTCTCCGAAAACTCCGCCGAGCCGCGCGGTGAGGCGCATTGCGTCCAGAATCTCCACATCGCTCACCGCAATCATGGTCCCGCCGGAGGCGCGCACCTGTGCGATCGCGCGTCGCCAGTTGCGCGGGGTTCCCACGGCAATGCTGTCGGCAAGCGTTTCCGGTCGTGACGGGACGAGTTCTTTCCCGGACGCGAAGGCATCGACGATAGGCATGGCCCCTTCGGCCTGTACACCCAGAAGTCGCGGAACGCGGGAGATGACCCCGAGACGGTGCATTTCCTGCAGCCCTTTACCAATGCCTCCAATTGTGCAGCCATCCCCGACGGAAACGACCACCCAGTCAGGGATCCTATCCCGGCATTGCTCCGCAATCTCCAGTCCGGCCGTCTTCTTCCCCTCGACAAGAAAGGGATTTGTCCCGCTGTTACGGTTGTACCACCCGAACATTTCGCAGGCCTTACGGGATAGCTCAAAGGCGTCTTCGTACGATCCACGGACCCTGAAGACGGTGGCGCCGAAAATCAAGAGCTGTATGACCTTTGGCTCCGGCGCGCGCTGTGGGACAAAAATAATGCTCTTCAGTCCGAACGCCGCCGAAAGGCCTGCAAGGGACGAAGCGGCGTTTCCTGTCGATGCACAGGCAACTTCCCGCCGGCCGAACTCCTTCGCCTTCATGACTCCAACGGCACTTGCACGATCCTTGAATGAGCCGGTGGGATTGCATCCATCGTCCTTCAGCAAGAGCCTGCCGACTCCTACGGCCCCTGCAAGGCGAGGGACGTCGTACACCGGGGTCCATCCAATCCTCGGATGTGGGGTCTGGAGATCGGGTGAGACGGGGAGCAGCTCGCTATATCGCCAGATGTCTGCCGGGCGATCGTCTAATGGGCGCCGCGCAAGTGCGGCAGCGACTGCGTTGTAATCATATCCGATATCAAGGATCCCGTCCATGCCGCACCGGGGGCAGGTGTAGAGTTCGCCGTGCCGGTATGTGGCATCGCAGAGTAAGCAGCGAAGGCCTGTAACGGTAGGAGGAGGCTGGAGGGTCATTTGGTCAAGACCTCAATCGGCTTTTGTTGGAGGCTATTCTTGAGATGTTCCACCGAAAGAAGAATGACCTCATTGGTCGCCGGTAGCGAGAACTCGGGTTCGATCATATGGTTGCCGGCGGCCGACACAGCATCCTTGATCGCAAGCCATGCAGAGAGGGCGAGCATGAATGGCGGTTCGCCCACGGCCTTGCTGCTGCCAATCACTCCCGGGTTGGGAAAGCCCTGCAGCAGCGAAACCCGGAAATCCTTCGGGATGTCATCCGCTGTCGGTATCTTGTACGTGTCAGGCGAGTGCGTCAGGAGATGCCCCCTGGCATCCCATCGAATCTCCTCGGTCGTTACCCAACCAACACCCTGAACGTAGCCACCCTGGACCTGACCGGTGTCGATCCCGGGATTGATTGAATCCCCGGCATCGTGGAGGATATCCGTCCGCAGGAGATCAACATGGCCTGTCAGGAGATCAACGAGGACTTCGCTCACACCCATTCCGAACGCATAGTAGTGGAAGGGGCGGCCGACTCCTTTCACCTTGTCCCATCCAATCCCGGGAGTCCGATAGAAGCCGGTGGCACTGAGGCTGATCTGTTTGAGCCGCATGAGTCCCATCGCCTCTGCGAATTCCATCCGCCGGTCAGGATGCCGGCGGTCGGATATCCGGTCGTTCTGGAAGAGTATATCGTTCTTGTCGGTCCGTATCGAGGGATCCTTCTCATTGAAGTTGACAGCCAGGGCTTCGGCGATTCTTTCTTTCAATATCCCGATGGCATTCTTCACCGCCGCGCCGTTCAAGTCTGTCCCCGACGATGCAGCGGTGGGAGGGGTGTTGGGGACTTTGGAGGTATCTGTCGCGGTCACCTTGATCCGGTCGACGCTGACACCAAATTCCGCTGCGGCAATTTGTCGGATCTTGGTATGCAACCCCTGTCCCATCTCGGTCCCGCCGTGGTTGACGAGTATTGTTCCATCGTCGTACACGACGACGAGGGCACCGGCCTGGTTCAGAAACGTCGTGGTGAAGGAGATGCCGAATTTGACCGGTGTGACGGCCAGTCCCTTCTTCATGAATTCGTGGGCTGGGTTGAATTCGTCGATCGCCCGCCGTCGTTCCCTGTAATCGGAAGAGGCCATCAGTCTATCGTAGATCAGGTGGAGCCGATTATTCTCGACCGTCTGGCCATAATGCGTGGTATTGTTACCATCCGTCCCATAGAAGTTGAGCTTGCGGACGTCTGCAGAGTCTTTCCGGAGGAAACGGCTGACCCGGTCGATCACCGTTTCCATCACAGCCAGCCCCTGTGGACCGCCGAACCCACGGAACGCGGTGTTTGAGGGGAGGTTCGTGCGCCAGACCCGCGACACCACGGACATATGCGGTACGAAGTAGGCGCCGTCGGTATGGAGCATGGCGCGTTCCATGATGGCGTGAGAGAGATCGGTCGCTGCCCCGGCATCGCTGTTCAGCTCGATCTGCACCGCAAGGAGGCGACCGTCGTCATCAAAGCCGACCTCGTAGCGTGAGAGGAACCGGTGTCGCTTGCCGGTCATGATCATGTCATCGTCCCGATGGAGCCTGATCTTCACCGGCCGGCCGGTTGCCCGGCAGAGAAGTGCCGCCCAGCAGGCAACATGGTTCCCCTGGGTTTCCTTACCTCCGAACCCGCCCCCAATGCGACGCACTTCGACAACCACCTCGTTCTTGGGAACTCCCAGGACTTCCGCGACCAGCGTTTGCGTCTCTGACGGGTTCTGCGAGGAAGCGTGGAGAGTGATCTCGCGATGTTCGCCCGGAACACAGAGGGCAACCTGGGACTCCAGATACCAATGTTCCTGGGCGCCAGTACGGAGTTCACCACGGAGGAGATGCGGAGCCGACTTCAGTACTTTGCCAACCGACCCCCGTCCCATAGTGCGTTGGATTCCCAGCATTGAATTCCGCGCTATGGCATCGTCAATGCTCAGTATCGCATCCAGGGGCTCATACTCGATCCGGATCAGCCGCTCCGCTTTCAGGCACGCTTCTTCTGTCTCGCCGGCAATCAGGAAGACCGCCTGTCCCGCGAATTGCACTTCCCCCTCCGCCAGGCAGGGTTCGTCATGGACCACGGGGCCCATCTGGTTGGCTCCGGGTATATCCATGAAGGAAAGCACAGCGTGAATCCCGGGTACTGCACGGGCGGAAGAAAGATCAAATGACCGGATCCGCGCATGCGCATGCGGGCTGTAGTAAACCCGTCCCACAAGCTGGCGGGTGCTGTCGGGCATGTCGTCGACAAAGACCGCCTCCCCGGTGACGTGGAGCCAGGCACTCTCATGTGGCGACGGTTTCATCTCCATGGCCCACCGCCATTGCTGTTCGAATCAGTCCAGAATTTCAGGAGGAGATTTCGTGCCGCGATCGTCCGCATCGCCGCACTCCCGCGAACGTCGGAGATCGGTGTGAAATCCGCGTCAATGCACCGCATGGCTCCTTCAACTGTCGGTCGGTTCCAGGTCTTCCCTCGGAGGAACGCTTCGGCGCTTTCCGCCCGCCTCACCCGGTCGGCCATCCCCCCATAGGCAAGGATAATGGCTCTCACCTGGTCGCCATTCTCCAGCTCGAGCCGGAATCCGCCGCTGACCGTAGCGATGTCGAGACCATGCCGACGGGAGACCTTGTAGGATTTGATGATTGCTCCCCTGGGTGTAGACGGGAGGGCAACCGCCGTAATCAATTCGTCTTCATCTGCCGCCGTGCGACGATAGCCTGTGACAAACCGCCCCGCAGGGACCTGCCGCTCCCCGCGGCTGCTCCGGAGCATAATTTCTGCTTCTTGGGCAATGAGCACCGGCATCAGATCGCCAACCGGCGATGCCGTCCCGAGGTTTCCGCCGACGGTGGCCAGATTCCGGATCTGGAGGCTGCCGAAAACTTCCAACATGGATGCAATGGCGGGGAACCGGTCACGACAGAGCAGCAAAAAATCCTCTATCGTTGTGCCGGAAGCCACGATGACATGATCTTTGTCCTCCGACCAGCCGCGGAGCGCGTCAATGCCCGAAAGATCAAGAATGAACGGGAGAAGTTCGTGGTTCTTGGTGACGCGGAGCGCTACATCGGTCGCGCCGTTGATGACGATGGCATCCGGGTGGAGTCTCTTCACCTCGAGTGCCTCTCGTACTGTCGCCGGGCGCAAGTATGATTGCTGGCCGGTCGTGATTGTGATCGACTCGCCGGGGATTTCATTGAGAAGCGCAATTGTCGTGGCCGGGTCCTCAGGGCGGCAGCCTGCGGCACACGCCTGCATGCCCGCCTCGATAATGGGCTTGTATCCCGTGCATCTGCAGAGGTTGCCCGCCAGCGCTGTGCGGATTCCGGCTTCTGTCGGTGCAGTACGATTCATAGAGAGGGCAAAGAGCGACATCACGATACCGGGCGTACAGAATCCGCACTGGCTTCCATAGGCTTCGATCATTGCCTGTTGGACAGGGTGGAGGTTCCCTTCCGGTCTCCTGAGATTTTCGACGGTGATCAGCTGCTTACCGTGAAGCATCGGAAGGAAGACGAGGCATGAATCGACAGCTCGGTATCGCATGCGATCGCCGCTGAGGTCACCCAGGACCACCGTGCACGCGCCGCAGTCCCCCTCCGCGCAGCCTTCCTTCACCCCTTTATGCCGCGGGAGGCTCCGGAGATAGTTCAGCACGGTGGTGGTCGGACTCAGTCCCGACTGCTGGCAGTTCACTGTCACAACCCTGTTGTCCAGCACGAAAGCGATGGAATTCTGCATGGTCCACGCCCGCAAAGGTATACGCGCCAGTGTCTATTCCATGACTCCACTGGAAGACCGTTTGAGGAATCGTCCCCGCCCGGCCTTTCCGTACCAGATGCCGTTTCGCACGATAATGTCGCCGCGGGCGATCACGGTCTCCGCCCCGCCCGTCACGGTGATTCCTTCGTACATCGAATAGTCAACGTTCATATGATGCGTCGATGCGGAGATTGTGCGGCGCGTTCCGGGGTTCCAGAGAACCAGATCGGCGTCGCTGCCCACCTGTATCGTCCCCTTTTTCGGATAGAGCCCGAACAACCTGGCGGGTGTCGTCGACACGACCTCCACCCATCGGCGGAGCGGAATTCTTCCTTCAAGAACGCCGAAGTGATAGAGAAGTTCCATACGATGTTCGATCCCGGGTCCTCCGTTGGGGATGCGCGTGAAGTCCCTCGTGTCCGACAGTTTTTGTCGCACAAAGAAGAATGGACAATGGTCCGTGGAAACAATCTGCAGAGTGTCACGCCGCAGCGCCTCCCAGAGAGGCTCATGATTTGAGGCATCGCGGAGGGGCGGAGTGAGGAGATACTTCGCCCCCTCAAAGTCCGGTCGATCGAGATCATGCGTCGAGAGGAGCAAATAGTGGGGACACGTCTCGCCGGTGACGGGGAGGCCGCTCTCTCTCGCTCGCAGGACCTCCGTTGCCGCCTCCGCGCATGTGACGTGGACAATGTAGAGCGGGGCGTGCGCGAGTCCGGCAAGCGTGATCGCACGATGGGTCGCTTCCGCTTCGAGGGCAGGGGGGCGAGTCAGTGCGTGATAGAGCGGTGCCGTCTGCCCCCGGGCGAGCGCGCGCCGGACGAGGTGATCGATGGCAGACCCGTTCTCCGCATGGATGCAGACGAGCGCCCCGAGATCCCGGCATTGTTCCATCACGCGCAGAATCGTGGCGTCATCGGTCATCAGGACTCCGGGGTACGCCATGAAAAGCTTAAAGCTGGTCACACCCCGCTCGACCATCTGTGTGATCTCGCCGAGTCTGATTTCGGGCATGTCGGTAACGATCATATGGAGGCCGAAGTCGATCGTTGCTCTCGAGCCCTTCTCCAGCCAGGTATCCAGTGCCTCGGGGAGCGAGTGTCCCCGTTCTTGCGCCGCGAAGTCGATAATGCAGGTTGTACCGCCGAACGCCGCAGCACGCGTTCCAGTTTCAAAATCGTCGCTGGAAACGGTTCCTCCGACGGGGGCGTCCAGGTGGGTATGCACGTCGATCCCGCCGGAAATGACGAGCCGGTCAGCGGCATCGAGAATTGTATCGGCGGTAACGGGGAGCGAAGGGCCTATTGCCGTGATGGTTTCCCTCTCGATGAAGATATCTGTTACCTCATCGAGGTCCGCCGTGATGAGCCGCCCATTCGTTATCAGTATGGACATATCCATCACCTAAGCGAACGCCTCCCCCTGCGGATTGCATGGAGGAGGCGTTGTCAAAGATCGCACTTCTCTAAAGTACGACAACGGGAGCGTACAAGCAACCTGGGGAGAGAACGCCCATGTCGGCCGGTGAAGTTGACGAAGGGACGGGATCGGCATTCAGACTCCTCTTGACCGGGGCTGCGGAGCCAAGTTTCTCGCGTCGGACGGTCTCGGGGTAATCTATCTTTATCTCAAATCTCTCAATCCGATCCCGCGCACAACACCTCCGCAGCGCTACTCCCATGAGGTCCAGGAGACCCGGGGAGCAACGCGGGGACGCTCGCTGTTCAGGGAACGATGCCAGCCGTGTCATATCGAGAAGGGTACGGGCACGCGGGTGACCTCCGTCCGGCTGGCGGCGGTCGTGCCTTTTACCACTGAAGAGGACTTAAGCAATTTCGCAGGGGAGGGCCAGGTCGACCTCACGATGCCCGGTTTTCGCAAGACAGTCGCAGGAGATCAACTCGACGACATTACTGCATTCATCAGAAGATGGAAGAAGCAGTGATAGAGGCTCTACAGGAGGGAAGACCAAGAACCGTCCCGATGTCGCAAGCACCCAGGAATCGCCGCGGTCAAGGTTTCACGGCACCTGGAGCGGCTTCAGTCACCGGTGATGGTGGCAACGATGCGTCTGCTCCCACCGTTGTCGCGATGTTCGCAGAGGTAGATCCCCTGCCATGTGCCCAGGTTCAAACGACCGTCCGTGATGGGTATTGACAGCGAGGTGCCCAGCAACGAGCATTTGATATGTGCCGGCATATCGTCCGATCCCTCGGTGTCATGTGTGTAGTACTGAGCGTTTTCAGGAGCGAGCTCGTTGAAGTGTCGCTCCATATCAACGCGCACACTTGGGTCGGCATTCTCGTTGAGAGTCAGCGACGCCGATGTGTGCTTCATAAAGAGATGAAGAATGCCGAACCGAATCGTGGTGATTTCGGGGATCTTTGAGAGAATCTCGGATGTCACCAGGTGGAAGCCCCGCTTTCGGGCGCCCATGGAGAACTCCTTCTGAATCGAGGACATGACAGAAACTCCCTTCAGTGTTCCGAACGAATTGTGGCTGCGCGGTCCATGATCGCATCGTGTGACTCCCCGGCCGCAGCATACATGGCGAAAACGTTTTCCAGAGGTGTCTCCGGCGGGACGGAATGTGATGCGGCGAGGATGAAGCCACCGCCGTCCGAGCTCATCCCTTCAATGAGTCCGCGCGTTTCACGGAATACGTCTTCGGTCTTCCCGCGGGGAAGAAGCTCCTGCGTATCCACACCGCCCATGAATGTCAGATGTTTGCCAAATTCCTTTTTCAGACTCAACGGCTCCATCCCCGGGCACCTGCACTGGATGGGGTTGAGCACATCGAGCCCGATCTCGATAAGATCGGGGATGATGGGGCGGATCGCACCGCAGGAATGGTAGGCAACCGGCAGGTTGTGTTGCTTCCCAACAGCGAATATTGCGGCAAGGTGCGGACGAATCGCTTCCCGCCAACGCTGTGGACTGACAATCATCGACTGCTGTCCGCCGACATCGTCGCCGGTCCATAACCAATCGAGTGCGAAGCGGCTGCATGCTTCGCGCGCTAGATGAACTGCAAAGTCAGCTGCCTTGCCCAGAAGCAAGGCGGCCGTGTCGGGGGCGGCCGCAAGGTCGAAAAGTGTCTCTTCCATCCCGCGTATCCTGAACAACACCTCGAGCAGGCAGGGGGAGATATCGCATCCGATGAAGTACTCCTCACGACCGGCGATCACGGCATGCATATTCTGCAGGAGATCTCCTGTGCTGTCATATGGAAATGCGTACCGGCGGATTGTCGATTCATCGGCATTGGCCAGGGGAGATCGACGGATTTGATTGAAGGAGCCTTCTCTCACCCACTCGATGCCCCAAAAATCGGTGTGCGAATCCCCCTCCCGGTCATGAACAATCCCTTCCATGGCGAAATTGTTCCCCACCCAGGTCTGCCGGATGTCATCTCCCATGGCATCGGCTAGTCGATGGGGAGGGATCTCAAGATGGACGGCGAGTCGTGCGGCAACGGCAGGATGGAACCACATCCAGATAGGAACGCGATCAACCGGCTCACGACGCAGGGCCGCATAAACGCGATCGCGATGGTGCATGGGAATCATCGTGAAGCTCCGGCGAGTTCTCTACCGCCTGATACCCAGGTATGCCTGTCAGCCTTCATTGATCTGCAGTCGTGACAGCTTTGTGCGACGAAGGAAAGCCGGGAGACGCGCGTAAGGTACTGTTGATTGACTGGAGAGTCAAATGCGACGAAACTGTGTCAGAAGACGAAGAATAATTCCTGCCGACGTCGGGAGGGGCTCTGGCCCCGTGAACAGAAGAGATTCTCATTCCTGGATGGGCGCCCGGGAGAATGGCCGCCGGCCGAGGTAACCCCGAATAGTGACAGCCATTCGGCCAGGCGTTGTGGAACAGCACGAGAGAAGTTCGGGCTCGCCGGGGTCTCTTGACCGCCATTCTCCGGAACTGACCCCCGGTCTTCCGTGTTCCAGTGGATACGGCATCCACGGGCGGGCGCCCCGTATTCAAGGACTTCGTTCATGGATACGGCGATCAAGAGATGACCGCTATCGGTTGAGTGTGAACGGCTATTCAGGGGGAACACCGTGCGGGGACAACGGCAGGGGTCATTCTTTCTGTGCCGGGCATGACGTGGGTCCAAAGACACGATGACGATTGAGTCGGTTTGAAAGGATCGGGTTGATGTCCAGTCGAGACAACGGAATGCTTATCAGGTGGTACCGTACACCGCTCGACCGTCAAACCCTGGCGCGCCTGAACGCGAGAAGCGATGCCAGGGGGTTCGTTCAAGCGCTGGGTCACCTGGGGCTTATGGTCCTGACCGGTTGTCTGGCGCTCTATGCCGTGGGACGCTGGCCCTGGTGGGTAATCGTTCTGATCGTCTTTCTCCACGGGACCCTGGCATCTTTCATCCTCAATGGTGTCCATGAGCTTGTGCACAAGAGTGTCTTCAAGACCCTGGTGCTCAACAGCCTGTTCGTGCGGATCTTTGCATTCTTCGGATGGGTCAACTTCGAACACTTCTACGCCAGTCACATGCGCCACCACCAGTACACACTTCACCCGCCGGATGATCTGGAGGTCGTGCTGCCCATCCGGCTG
>DAIUKN010000049.1:0-10653 GCA_036848195.1 Bacteroidota bacterium | reverse complement strand
TGCGCGACATCAACAGAGTAATGCTCTTCCTCCAGCCCCTGCTGGATAAACCGCGCGACCTTCTTTTCGTCTTCTACAATGAGTATGCGCATTCCATTCAAAAGTACGCCATTTACGGTTTTTTTGCAACGCAATGGCAATTTCGATGGAGGATTGATATATTTGATCCGTTATGACCAAAAAGACCCTCGCAGTGTACACGTTCTCCGCTCTGACCCTTGTTGGAGGGGAGGGATGCAGCATCCAGAAAATGGCGATCCGTTCACTCGACGGCGTGCTGGACAATACCATGGCTGCCGTGATGGAAGAGGAAGATCTGAGACTCGCCGAACAGGCAATTGGCGGTGACCTGAAACTCCTGGACGGCCTGGTCAGGACCGATCCCGAGAATCAGAAGCTCCTTCTGCTCTCGTGTCAGGGATACACGAGCTACGCTCTTGCGTTTGCCGAGGACAGCCTTGACCGCGCGCGGTTCTTCTACCGTCGGGGACAGCAGTATGGCATGCGGGCGCTTGCGCTCAAGGGAATTCCCGATAGCGTCTTCCATTCGAACGAGGCAGCGATGCTCAGGGCGCTCGACGGGCTCTCCAGGGACGACCTCCCGATTGTTTTTTGGACCGTCAACGCATGGGGGAGCGCAGCCAATCTGGAGCGGGACAATCCCGAGTCCATTGCCGACCTTCCGTTGGTGAACGCCATGATGAGATGGGTGAAGGAACAGGATTCAACCTATTTCTATGGCGGACCTCTTCTGTACTTCGGGACGTTCTACGGCAGCCTCCCTGCCCTGTTGGGCGGCAACGTCCAGCTGTCGAAATCGTATTTTGACCGGGCGGTCGCAGTCAACAAGGGTCAGTTCCTGATGACGCTGGTGTTTTATGCGAAAACGTACGCGGTTCAGACGCAGGACGAACCCCTCTTCAGGGAGCTCCTGATGCGCGTGATCAACACACCCCTCACCGTTCTCCCTGAGCAACGCCTCGCAAACGTCGTGGCGAAAAAGCGAGCCCGGGAATTGCTGGCTCGAGTTTCTGACTTCTTCTAACTTCAACCGAGAGAGGAATACACTGTGAAACGTTTCATCGTGATTCTCTGTGCCATCGCGTTGTCCGGTGTCCAAGCCTTCGCGCAGCAGTACACCATCAAGTTCGCCACGCTTGCGCCGGAAGGCAGCGGCTGGATCAAAGTGATGCGGGAGTACGACAAGGCCATTCGTGAACAGAGTGGCGGGCGTGTGGGCTTCAAGATCTACGCCAATGGTGTCGCGGGGGACGAGAAGGACGTGGTGCGGAAGATCCGCCTGGGGCAGTACCATGCCGGCGGATTCACGGGAGTCGGCGTCGGTGAGGTTGCGAAGAAGATCCGCATCCTTGATTCGCCCTTCATGTTCAAGAACTATGACGAGGTCGACTTCATCGCGAGCAAGTTCGAGCCCGAGTTTCAGAAATCCCTCGAGGATGGCGGGTTTGTCCTTCTCGGCATGGCCGAAGTGGGGTTTGTCTACGTCTATTCCGGGAAACCGGTGTACTCGCCGGACGACCTGAAAAGCGTAAAGATGTGGATGTGGGAAGGCGATCCCATCGCCCAAGCGGCGTTCCAGGCCATCGGCGTCTCCCCGATTCCCCTTTCGATCACGGATGTGACGACCTCCCTGCAAACGGGGATGGTCAACGCCGTGTACACGTCGCCGCTCGCGCTCATCGCCCTCTCATGGTTCACCAAGGTACAGTACATGATGGGTGAGCCGCTTGCCGACAGTCAGGGGGCCGTGCTCCTCTCAAAAAAAATGTATGATTCGTTTCCCAAAGACATTCAGGAGATCCTTGTCACCAACGGCCGCAAATACTTCCGCCAGTTGACTCTCGCCAGCCGCCGGGACAATGCCCAATCGATCGAGACTCTGAAGCAGAAAGGGATGACCATAACAACTCCACCCAAAAACGTCGCTGCGCAGTTCGAATCAACAGGGAAGAAGGCCCGCCAGCTCCTGGTCGGGAAGCTTTTCTCGCAGGAATTCCTGAACGAAGTTGAGGGAGCCCTCCAGACGTACCGGCAGGAGCACGGGTCAGGCAAATGAAGATTCTCCGGACGTTTGACCGCGCCCTCACCTTTGTTGTGATGGTATCCCTGGTCGTTGCTTTCGCGATCATGCTTGGCCTTGCCGCAGTTCAGGTTTTCCTCCGCGGTGCGTTTCACACCGGACTCCTCTGGGGCGACGTCGCCGCGCGGCATCTCGTGATCTGGGTTGGCTTCTTCGGAGCGTACATCGCGACACGGGAGAACAAGCACTTCCATATTGATATACTGACCCGGTTCCTGAGCGAGCGACTGCGCCTCTGGTTCGCGGCATTCTCTGATCTGTTCGCTTCGGCGATCTGCTACCTGCTGATGCAGGCGAGTCTGACCTATCTCAACGTCGGTCTCGACGCTGAATCCACTCTCTTTCTCGGTATCCCGCAACGTACCGTTGCGATGATCGTGCCGATCGGCTTCGGGCTCATCATGGTGCAGTTCCTGCTCCGGATGGTGGAAAGCATCGTCCAGGCCCTGCGCGGTCCGGCAGCGGTGGAGGAGAAGGCGTAATGGAAACGTACTTCATCATCCTTCTCCTGGTCATCATTGCCCTCGCCGGTGCCCCGCTCTTTGCGATGATCGGCGCAATCGGCCTGCTGTTGTTCAACGCCGCCGGGACCGACACCGCCGCGATGATCGCCGAGCTCTACAGGCTGGTGGATCTTCCCGCCCTGATCGCTATCCCGCTCTTTACATTTGCCGGTTTCCTGCTGGCGGAGAGCCAGGCGCCGAAGCGGCTCATCAATCTTGCGCAGTCGCTCTTTGGATGGATGCCCGGCGGACTCGCGATCGTGGCCCTCTTCTCCACCGCCATCTTCACGGCTTTCAGCGGCGCTTCGGGGGTGACGATCATCGCGCTCGGAGGACTGATTTATCCCGCATTGATCAAGCAGAACTACCCGGACAAGTTCTCCCTCGGCCTGATGACAACGTCGGGAAGTCTGGGACTGCTCTTTCCGCCGTCGCTGCCGATTATCCTGTACAGCATCATCGCAAGCGTCAACATCGACAAGTTGTTTCTCGCAGGGTTGCTCCCCGGCATTCTGCTTCTGCTCATTCTCTCGGCCTACAGCATCCGGACGGGCATCAAGGCGAACGTCCCCCGCACGCGGTTTGTCTGGAAAGGCGTCTGGGCGTCGCTGAAGGAAGCGGCCTGGGAAGCGCCCCTTCCGGTGATTGTGATCGGAGGGATCTACGGGGGGATCTTCACGGCTACGGAAGCAGCGGCCGTGACGGCGTTTTACGTTCTCATCGTTGAGGTGTTCGTCCACCGGGAGATCAAGTTCTTCGGCGACCTCCCCGGGGTGATACGCGAAAGCATGATCCTTGTTGGTGCCATCCTGGTGATGCTGGGAGCGGCGATGGGCGTTACCAGCTATGTCATCGACGCTCAGATACCGATGAAACTCTTTGCGTTCATCAGTACGTATGTCAGCAGCAAGTTTGTCTTTCTGATTATCCTTAACATCTTCATCCTGGTGATGAATATGGTGGAGATTTTTTCCGCCATCATCATCGTCGTCCCGCTGATCGTTCCCGTAGCAATGCAGTACGGTGTCGACCCGGTCCATCTCGGGATTATCTTCCTGCTGAATCTCGAGATCGGCTACATGACACCGCCGCTCGGGCTCAACCTTTTCCTCTCGAGCCTCCGGTTCGGAAAGCCGTTGACGGAAGTGTACAGGACCGTCTTGCCCTTCTTCATTCTCCTCTTCGGGGTGTTGCTCCTGGTGACCTACTTCCCGCAGTTGAGTCTCTGGCTGGTGGGTCCGCTCGGTTAGCGCCGGAAATCCAGCGGCTGCTCGAGCGTGGTGGCGCCTGTTCGGAGACGGACAACGTACTTCCCCGGCGTGAACCGGATGCCATTGAGGCCCACAATGTACGTTCCTTCGTCCTGCACCGCGCTTACCAGCGTCGTGGTAAGACTATCGGCTTTTCCGTTTGCGAGTTCCTTCGATACTTCCACGAAAACCAGCGTCCGGTGCGCCAAGCGGTATGCGACAAGGTTGGGGGACCTCCCGCCCTGTCCGAATGAGGTGGAGAGCGTCGTGATGTTGGAGAGTTTTCCCTTCAGGGCGAGAAGCTCCTTGAACGTGCCGGTGCCGACGGTGGATGGCACACTTTCGTTGTTCCCCTTGTCGATTGCCGTGACGGCGTAGTAATAGGTGAGGCCCGAGGGAACTTTCACCGTGTCGACGTAAACGGTGCTCCGGGCCGGAACAATGGCGACCAGATTTCTCACGTCATCCGTTTGCGGGGCCGTTCGCGAAGCGCGGTAGATGGCATATGCCCGGGCCTTGTCGCCGTCCCCGGCAGCGGCCGGTGGGGTCCACTCGAGATTGAACACGTTGGTGACGATCTCGCTGACGGCCAGATTTGCGGGCGGCAGCGGAGGGATGGAGTCCTTCCAACCCATAGGGGGTATCAGGGCAGGAGTCCGATACCGGTCCCCGAACATGTCGAGCGCCCGGATATTCTCATAGCGGAAGAAAACTTGTCCCGCATTCCCTGCGGCCCGTGAGAGATCGATCTGCAACCCGATCTGGCGAAGGACTTCCGGTTTGTAGGCGGCAATGCCGGCGCAAATCTGACGGCCCGCAGACTGCTCCTGCCACCTCCGGACGAGCAGGGCAAAATCGGGATCTCCGCGCGATGTTCCGACGTCCCAGTAGATCTGCGGAGAAAGGTAGTCCTGGTCCCCGCGCCGCAGCCATCCCTGGGAATCCTGAAATGTTGACGAGTAGCCTCCCCGCGTTCCGGCGCCGTTGTCGTAATCGTACACACCGAGAGGCGACGAGCCGATCTTCACCATGGGCTTCAGTGCCGTGGCTGCCCGGTAGAATTCACTGATGAACCCGTTGATGTTCCCCCTCCTCCAATCGTCACGCTCGGTTCCATTGCCGTAGCGGCGGTAGGTATCCGCATCGGCAAACTCCCGGCCGGGATACCGCATGAAATCGAAATTGATGCCGTCAATATCGTACTTCTGCACGAGATCTATGGCGACGGCAAGCAGATACTTCCGCACTTCGGGAATCCCCGGATCTAGCCAGACTTCGCCGGCGTTCTCGACGGTCCACTGCGGGTTTGCCCGCGACACGTGAGGCGGCGTGGTGGGCGGCGGGACTCCCATGCCGCGGACTTTGTACACATTGAACCATGCATGAACCTCCATGCCGACTGCATGCGCCTCCGCGAGAAGGAACGCAAGGGGATCCCAGCCAGGGTCTCTTCCAAGTGTGCCGGTCAGGTTCTCGGCCCAGGGCTCAAAGCTGGAACGGTAGTAGGCGTCGCCGCGGGCGCGGACCTGGAAAAAGATCGTGTTGAAATTCGCCCTGTGCAGGTTCTGCACAATGGCCCGGAGCGATGTCTGCTGCTCGTACCGGTCCAGAGTCCGGGGCCAGTCGAGGCCGGATGTGGTGGTTACCCAGACGCCGCGGATTTCGTGCTTCGGAGGAGCGGCCAGGGACACCTGTGCTGATGCAGCAGTGTGCAGGGAGATGACAGCGGCGAGCAAGAGACGTGCGTGGCGGTGCAACAGTGACCGGAACATGTGGAAGATGTGAAAAAAGATAGGGAACCGGGCGAAGAGAAGCAACCGTTCGTGCAATTGAGGAGGACCATCAGTATATTAAGGCTGAGATGAGCAAAGTCCATTCAAAATTCGTCTGCCAGTCCTGCGCCTATGAGTCTGCACGCTGGGTCGGAAAGTGTCCGAACTGCGGCGGATGGAATTCACTGATCGAGGAAGTGTCTGTCCCCCGCGCAAAGCAGAGGTCCGGCCGCAAGCCGGTGGCATCGGTAGGACCGGTTTCCATCACGGACGTCAGCGTAGCCCCGGAGCCCCGTACATCCAGCCGGATCCCCGAGCTTGACCGGGTGCTCGGAGGAGGAATCGTTCCCGGTTCCGTGGTGCTGGTGGGCGGAGACCCTGGAATCGGAAAGTCGACCCTGATGATGCAGATGGCCTCCGCGCTTCCGGACCGGGTTGTACTTTATATCACGGGGGAAGAATCGGTCAACCAGATCAAACTCCGTGCGGACCGGTTGGAGGTCAAACCGTCGAAAAATCTGCTCCTGCTGGCAGAAACGAATCTGGAGATCATTGAGGCGCTGCTCGAGAAGGCCGAACCGGAGATTGTGATTGTCGATTCCATTCAGACCATGATGCACCCCAGCTTCGAAAGTGCTCCAGGCACCGTGAGCCAGGTGCGCGAGGCGACGGCCCGGTTCTCGCAGCTGGCAAAGTCGCGGGATGTCCCCGTTTTCCTCGTCGGCCACGTCACCAAAGAGGGGGTCATTGCCGGGCCGAAGGTGATCGAGCACATGGTGGATACCGTGCTCCAGTTCGAGGGGGAACGGCATTATGCGTATCGCATCCTCAGGGCAATGAAGAACCGGTTTGGATCGACAAATGAGATTGGGATTTTCGAGATGCACGACGGCGGGCTGCGTGAAGTGGAGAACGCGTCGCAGGCCTTCCTGGCTGAGCGGACGTACGGAGCCTCGGGGTCAACCGTCGTGGCGGGAATGGAAGGCACCCGCCCACTCCTGATGGAAGTGCAGGCGCTGGTGGCGCCGGCAAGTTACGGCGTGCCCCAGCGGACCGCGACGGGTTTCGACTCGCGGAGACTCCAGATACTCCTCGCGGTCCTTGAGAAGCGGGCCGGGTTGAGGGTCGGACAGTATGATGTGTTTGTGAACGTCGCGGGGGGCATCCGCGTCGATGAACCAGGTGCGGATCTGGGCATGGCCGTGTCTATCGCCTCCAGCCTCAGGGATGTCCCGGTTGATTCGCGCGCGGTGGTGGTTGGAGAAGTGGGACTCGGGGGCGAAATCCGGACGATCCACCAGATCGACCGGCGCATCGCCGAAGCCGCCAAACTCGGTTTCACGCGCATCGTCGTTCCACGAAACAATTTGGGAAAAAGGTCACTCGCAGGGCCGATCGAGGTGGTGGAGGTCGATACTCTTGACCGCGCCATCGACGTCCTGATCGGATCCTGATGCGGTGAAGCACACTTCGGCGGGAGTTTTTGCGGGCACATGGCGAAAACGCTGATCAGGAATGTCATGATCGTGACCATGGACAACGCGCGGCGGGTTGTCCTCGATGGGGCGATCGTTACCGGTGACGGCATTATCGAATCGGTCGTGCCCATGGACCGGGCACGACGCACCGAAGCCTTCAACGGCGACGTGATCGATGGGTCGGGACTGACCGCGATTCCAGGATTCGTCCAGACGCACATCCACCTCTGCCAGACACTCTTCCGCGGTCTCGCGGATGATCTCGAGTTGCTCGACTGGCTGAACCTGAGGATCTTTCCTTTCGAAGCCGCACACACCGCCTCTTCGATGAAAGCCTCCGCGCTCCTGGGACTTGCAGAGCTTATCCGGTCCGGGACCACGACGATCATGGACATGGGGAGTCTGTACCACGAGGAACAGATCGTCGAGGCGGTCGAGCAGGCGGGGATCCGGGCTTTTGTGGGGAAGGCGATGATGGACATCAACGAATCGCACCCCACATTCCGCGAAACGAGCAAGACATCGCTGACGGAGACGCAGGAACAGGCACGGGCCTGGCACGGATCGGGGCGCGGAAGGATCCGGTACGCAGTTGCACCCCGGTTCATTCTTTCGTGCACCGACGGTCTGCTGAGGGAGGCGGCCGCCATGACGGAGGATTTTCCCGGAATGCTGTTCCACACGCATGCGTCGGAAAACCGGCATGAGATGGAAGCAGTTCGACGCCGGTGCGGGATGGAAAATGTGGAGTACTTCGACCACCTGGGCATCCTCCGGAGCAACACCTGCCTGGCGCATTGCGTGTGGGTCAACGATCGGGAGATCGGCCTTCTTGCCAGAAGAAAGACGAAGGTGCTCCACTGCCCTTCGTCGAATCTCAAGCTGGGGTCCGGCGTGGCGCCTGTGCCGGCGATGCTCGAAGCGGGCGTCACCCTGTCGCTCGGTGCGGATGGGGCGCCGTGCAACAATACACTCGACATGTTTGAGGAGATGCGTCTCGCGGCTCTCGTCCAGAAGCCGGTTCATGGAGCGTCGTCGATGAGTGCGGAAACAGTTTTTGGCATGGCCACCATCGGTGGCGCGACAGCATTGGGGATGGAAACAGAGATCGGCAGCCTTGAGGCGGGCAAGCGAGCGGACATCGTTCTCCTTGATCTCCGGCGCGTCTGGAACCCGCTCGATCTGCGGGGACCCTCAGCGATCTACTCGTCGATTGTCTTCTCCGCATCGCCGGCGAATGTTTCTGATGTCATGGTGGACGGGCGGTGGTTGTTCCGCGGTGGAGCTCATCAATCGATTGACGAAGATCAGGCTCTTCACGGCGGACGTGAAGAGCTTACGCGGTTACTCAAACGGGCCAATGTCTCATGAAGCGCATCGTTCTTGCAACGCATAACAGGGACAAGGCGAAGGAGTTTCAACAGATCTTCGCCGACCTCGGCGTGTCAGTGGAGACCCTCGATGATTATCCGAACGTCGGCCCGATCGAGGAGGATGCGGAGACCCTCGAGGGAAACGCACTGAAGAAGGCGCGGGAGGTCTATCGTCTGACCGGCGTTCCTTCGTTGGCCGATGATACGGGTCTCGAAGTCCGTTATCTGAACGATGCTCCGGGCGTCTTCTCTTCGCGCTATGCCGGGGAGGGGGCGTCATACGCCGACAATGTCAGGAAACTTCTGAAGGACATGCGCGGAGTCCCTCCGAGACGAAGGGGCGCACAGTTCCGGTGTGTCCTGGCGTTTGTCCCGTCAGAAGGTTCTGTGGAGCTGACTCAAGGCGTCCGGAGGGGGAGTATCCTCGAGGAGCCGCGCGGCGATCGCGGGTTCGGTTACGACCCCATCTTTCTCCCCCTTGGCTACTCAGTGACCTATGCAGAGATGGATTCCGCGCTCAAAAATGGCATAAGCCACAGGGCTCAGGCAGCCCAAGCAATGAAAGAGATCCTCCGTAAGTATTGAAATTTGGCAAATTCATTGCTATTTTAGTTCGATGATTTTAGCGAACATTGTTTGATCTGACGATTCATGAGCCTGTCTGATCTGCTGAAGAAGGGGGGGCTTCAAGTAGGGTGGAGCTACAGGGCGGAAGGGGTCCTCTGGCAGATTCAGACCGGCTCCGGGCGGTTTCTCGTAGGCGAAGATCGAGAGATCGGGAAGAAAGAGACCTCGTTCTTCTGTATTGAACGCCGGACGGGAAAGATCTTCTGGCGGAACATGAATCCCGGTGATCGGTGGTGGATCGGTGTCGAAGCCGTCACGGAGGAAGTTGTCGTTTTCCATGGCTTCGCCTCGCCGGACTTGCCCGGGCACAGATCCGTCACGGTTGCCGATCTGGAGACCGGTAGGGTTCTCTGGTCAAATCCGGATATGAGATTTGTCGCACTGGAGCAGGGCTCGATCACGGCTCGCGTTGAATCCCGCGGGAATAGGCACGTGGTACAGGTCGCTGTCCTGACGGGAGAGATCCTTAAGGAGTTTGACCCTGAAAAGGGAGAACCCCGGCCTCCCTCCAGGGAGGAGAGATCAGCGGGCGGTCGTGTGTTTCTGCCATCCCCGGTTCGGGACCAGGCGGAAAGAGAACCGGAAATCGTTCGATGTCTCAGCACTCATGTGACTGCGGGGCTTCAGCCGGCGCAGGTTTTTCTTCTCGATTTCTCCGGTCTGGTACTCTTGCAGATATCCGAGCCGCACATGGGCCAGCAGGGAGGGCATCCGGAAGTGCGAACGGTCTTGAAGATCGTTGACAGAGGAGACGGTCGCCTGATGTATGCAGATATCCTCCAGGAGCGAACCTCCGTGGCTTCTCCGCACTTTTTTGTGCAGGACGGCGTGCTCTACACTGTCAGGGAGCGAACAACGCTCTCTGCTCTTTTCCTCTCCGGTGGCTTGTTCCGGGACAGGGTGGGACAGAAAGATCCGGCATGAAGATCACTCTCAAACAGGTTGACGCTTTCACACTTGTGCCCCTGACCGGCAATCCAGCCGGTGTTGTGATGAAGGCCGACGGACTGACTCCGCAGCAGATGCAGGTGATCGCACGCGAGATGGCGGTTCCCGAAACGGCCTTCATCCTCCCCGCGTCCACGCCGTCTGCGGATCTCCGGATCCGCTGGTTTACACCGACTGTGGAAGTTCCTCTCTGCGGCCATGCAACAATCGCCAGCTTCCACGCACTTGCAGAAGACGGGATGTACGGCATGAAGGACCTCGGGACGTACTCCTTCAATCTTGAAACCAAATCCGGCATCCTTCCGATCACGGTGGATAAGAACCGCGAGGGGATCACCGTCCTTTTCGGTCTGCTTGTCCCCGAATTCGTCCGGGCGGGGCAGTTTAAGCTCGACATCATGCGGATCCTGAATATCTCCCTTGAGGAGTTCGAGAACAGAATGCCGATCGTGATGGAGCATTATCTGTATGTTCCCATCCGCCGCCTGCACACACTCTTTTCGATGAAGCCGAACTTCTTTGCGATGTCTCAGTTCCTCTCGAACAGGAACCTGATCGGCCTCTGCGTTTTCACCACCGAAACCGTCGATCGCGGCTCCGC
>DAIUKN010000048.1:0-10961 GCA_036848195.1 Bacteroidota bacterium | reverse complement strand
CAAGCGGCGCCTTCAACCTCGGCAACGGCCTCGGCTTCACGAATAGGGAGGTCATCGAAACAGCGCGGCGCGTCACCGGCCACCCAATTCCGGTCAACGAGCAACCGCGCCGCCCCGGCGATCCCCCGGAACTGGTGCGAAAGATCCCTCTGGTCAATCCAGTCGGCATGGATTGCGGGATCAACAAGGCCGGTGCCCGGCAAACCCACCATGTCCATCCCGTCCGACACATCAGCAACACGCAATCCTTCAAATGACTTCAGGATGCGAGCATTGTCCGCTGCGGAGTATTGCCTGGTCGTGATGAAATTGGCACCTTTGGCTATGTCGGGCTGGTCCTTTTCCTGAGCGAACGCGTAGGACGCAAGAAAGAGCTGAACACCCAGAGCAGCTGCTGTCAGATGTTTCATGGAAGTCCCTTTCGTTGATTTTTCTCAAACAAGCTTGCCGGAGCATTTGACCATGGAGAGACGATCGTTCTTAACAAGAGTGCCGTTGGCTGGATTGAGCCTGAGTTTTTCCGCCCCCGTCATCGAAGGATGCACCGCTCAGGAGGACGACGCGAACCAGAACAGGAGCACCCTCGAAAGAGTCAAGCTCGCCATGCTTTCCATGCAACGAGCCACATGGGAACAGGGAGTTGCGATGCAGGCCATGCTTGAATTGGGTGAATCTGAACTCGTGATCCTCATGGCAAAGGAGGCTGTTCTGCGTCAGTCCGCCGATGGTCGCCTGGCGATGCTGGGGGAGGAATTTGCGCTCAGCGATGCAGCCTCGCCCGGAGAGGCTGTCTTGTGGGCTGCGAGAAAAACGGGTGACACGGCCCTGATGAACGGGTTCAACAAAATGGTAGACTACGTCTTGAACAAAGCTCCCAGAACTCCTGACGGTATTATCTACCATTTCTCCAACACTCCGCAAATATGGAGCGATATCATCTATATGCTCCCACCGTTCCTCGCTGCTGCCGGAAGACATGGTGAAGCGATCCGCCAGATCGAGGGGGCGAGGGGGTGCCTGTGGGATCATGACAAAAAGCTCCTGTCCCATATGTGGGACTGCGAAAAGCAGAAATTCGTCCGCAAGGACTGTTGGGGTGTCGGTAACGGCTGGTCCGCCGCGGGCATGACAAGGGTCATCCGCACCCTCCCCGATTCCATGCAGGCCGAGAAGAAGAAACTCGCCGGGTATGCGAAAGATATCATCGACGGATGCATTGCGCATTTGAGAGAGGATGGACTCTTTCACAATATCGTCGATGACCCCCGTTCTTTTGTCGAAACAAACCTCGCGCAAATGATCGCGTATTCAATCTATCGGGGAATCCAGGGAGGCTGGATCGAGCAGAGTTACATGCAAAAAGCCGACAGGATGCGCGCTGCTGCTCATATGAAGGTCGATCCTCTCGGGCTGGTTCAGGGCGTCTGCGGGTCACCAGAGTTTGACCACCCCGGAACCGCCACGGAGGGACAGGCATTCTTCCTGTTGATGGAGGTCGCCCGACGTGAGCAAAGCAGTTAGCGTGGTGCTTCGTGTGACGGACTCTCTGGTGACGGACACGCTCTTCACCATTCCGGCTGCATTGAATGTCACCTCACGTCTTCCCGACTTCTCCTTGAAATCCAATATACGAAGAACAGTCTGCCAATCTCCACATCAGGAGCGATCCTTGCCTTTTCAAGGCTTCTGCGCTACCTTGTCATAGCCACCCCTCCAAGTCCACCATCATGCGAGATATCATGAAGCCACTCCACGCAGCCGTCATCGTCTTTTTGCTCTCTTGTCTTTCCATCGTTGAGCTTCCCGCGCAAGTGAGCACGGGCATAACAGGACCTCCGGCAACCGATCTCACTCGTGATACGACGCTGTACGCCATCGGCTACAGCCATCTGGATACACAGTGGCGATGGGACTACCCGACAACGATCAGCCAGTACATCAAGAACACGATGCTCGACAATTTCCCTCTGTTTGAGAAATATCCTCACTACATCTTCAACTTCAGCGGTGCCAACCGCTACCGGATGATGCGTGAGTACTACCCGGACGAGTACGCGAAAGTGAAACAGTATGTGGCGGCGAATCGGTGGTTCCCCGCCGGTTCATCGATGGAGGAAGCCGATGCCCTCATCCCTTCCTCAGAATCGATTATCCGTCAGGTGCTCTACGGCAACGACTTCTTCCGAAGGGAATTCGGCAAGGCGAGCAACGAATATCTTCTCCCCGATTGTTTCGGCTTCCCCGCATCCCTCCCCTCCATTCTCGCCCACTGCGGGTTGAAGGGCTTCTCGACCCAGAAACTGACCTGGGGTTCCGCTATCGGCATTCCCTTCAACATAGGCGTCTGGTCAGGGCCGGACGGCAGCTCAGTAACGGCCGCGTTCAACCCGGGGGACTATACGACACAGGTGCTGGAGAATCTCAGTACGAACAAGACCTGGCTGCGCAGGATTTCCGATTCGGGGGCACGATCGGGCGTTTTCGCCGACTACATGTATTATGGCACCGGAGATGTCGGCGGATCTCCCACGGAGGAGTCGGTCCGGTGGATCGAGAAAAGCATCTCGGGTCCGGGACCCATCCATGTGATATCGAGCCCTGCAGACAAATTCTTCAGCGATCTAACCCCCCGACAGCGGACCACCCTGCCAAAATATGCGGGAGAGCTGTTGCTCACATTTCACTCCGCAGGCTCGCTCACCTCGCAAGCCTATATGAAGCGTTGGAACCGCAAGAACGAATTGCTTGCATATGCTGCGGAGGCATCATCGGTCATCGGAGAATGGCTCGGAGGCACTCCGTACCCCCGGGAAAAGCTGGGTGAGGCATGGAGGCTGGTGCTGGGAGCGCAATTCCATGACATCATGGCGGGAACATGCATCCCTAAGGCATACGAGTATTCGTGGAATGACGAAGTGCTGGCGCTCAATCAGTTTGGTGAGACATTTGCCAACGCCGTCGGCTGCGCCGCGCGCGCGCTCAACACCGAAGTCCGGGGTATTCCCGTTCTGGTGTTCAATCCGCTTTCCATCGAGCGTGAAGACGTAGTCGAGGCAACCGTTACCCGGTCGACATCAACGCAGGACTATATGCGTGTGTTCGGTCCAGACAGCCGCGAAGTCCCTTCACAGATTCTGGCACGAGAAGGGAACCGATTGACCCTGGCATTCCTCGCCAGGGTTCCATCACTTGGACTTGCAGCCTATGATGTCCGGCCATCGAAGACGCCGTGCACCATCCCGACCGGTCTCGCGGTTTCACCCCAGTCGCTCGAAAATGCGCGCTACAAGGTTACGCTCGACGCCCACGGAGATGTCGCAAGCGTCTACGACCGGACTGCCAAACGCGAGCTCCTGTCGGATCCCATCCGGCTGGCATTTCTTTTCGAACGACCGCAGGAGTATCCGGCATGGAACATGGACTGGGCCGACAGGAAGCAATCCCCGACCGGGTACGTCGATGGCCCCGCTGAAATCAAGGTCGTCGAGTCGGGGCCTGCGCGTGTGAGCCTGGAAGTGACACGGGAATCACGCGGATCGCGGTTCGTCCAGCAGATCCGCCTTTCGGCCGGCGGAAGCGGGGATCGTGTGGAGTTCAGTACGAAGATCGACTGGTTCACCGGTGAGTCGTCACTGAAGGCAACCTTTCCGTTGACGGTCTCAAACTCCGTCGCCACCTACAATCCCGGAGTGGGGGCCGTGGAGCGGACAAACAACAACGAAAAACGATATGAGATGCCCTCTCACCAGTGGTTTGATCTGACCGACAGGAACGGATTGTATGGTGTCTCCGTTCTTGAAGACTCCAAGTTCGGCTCTGACAAACCGGCGGACAATGTCGTTCGTCTGACGCTCCTCTACACCCCGGGGGTTCGCGGGAGTTACAAGGATGAGGCGACGCAGGATTTCGGGAAACACGAGATGCTCTACGCCCTCTACGGCCACAAAGGGAACTGGCGTGAGGGCGGGTCCATCTGGCAGGCGGCACGTCTAAACCAGCCCCTGGTCGCGTTCCAGACAGAGCAACACAAGGGCTTCCTTGGCAGGTCCCCCTCGTTCCTTATGGTCAGCAACCCCGCTGTTGCCGTTGCCGCGCTGAAGAAGGCGGAGCAAAGCAATGACATCATTCTGCGGCTCAGGGAAACCAGCGGCATGCCGGCAACGGGGGTCCGGGTATCGCTCCCTGCAAAGATTACCGCGGCCAGAGAGGTCAACGGGCAAGAGCAGACCATCGGCCAAGCCTCTCTTGAAGGGGGGACGCTCACCGTAGACATCGCCCCGTACCAGCTCCGGGCGTTCGCGATCAGGCTGGAGAGTCCGGGCCGGAAGCTCAGCCCCCCGACATGCCAGACCCTCTCACTCCCGTTCGACAGCGACGTGATCAGTACGAAAGCGAACAAAACCGACGGCCGCTACGATTCCGATGGGACCACCATCCCGGCGGAGATGTTGCCCGATACGATTGCCAGTGAAGGGGTGGTTTTCAAGCTCGGACCAACCGGCGACGGGAAGAAGAATGCCGTCAGCTGTAACGGGCAATCCCTTTCGCTGCCGGGAGGAAACTTCAACCGCCTCTACCTCCTCGCGTCAGCCGATGACGCGGACACGAAGGCTTCCTTCACCATCGACGGCAAGCCCTTCAGTGTCGACGTCGGAGAGTGGTCCGGATTTGTCGGGCAATGGGACAATCGGCTCTGGGATGGCTATGAGCCGAAGGAACGGGATTATTCGTGGGACGACATCGTCTATGAGGGCCTGGTACCAGGGTTTATCAAGCGCAACAATGTCGCCTACTTCACCACTCATCGACATCTGCCGAATGGTCAGGACGACCCGTATAGATACACGTATCTCTACAAAATAAAACTCGACCTCCCTCGAGGGGCCAAGACAATTGTTCTGCCCGTGAACAACCGTGTGAAAGTCCTGGCGATGACTGCAGCGTTCAATGACAACGATGCAACGGTCCCCGCCGGTTCTCTCTACGACACGCTCAATTGGGGGAGAGCCGATTACGGCAGATTCCAGGTGACTCCGAGATCCCGCATTATGCCCGAGAACTGCATTCTTGACGAGGGTGCCCCGACCACGGTCTCCATCCTGTCAAAGGATGGCGACGCGGACATTCGATACACGCTCGATGGGACAGTGCCAACGAAGAGTTCGGCGAAATACAGCCGTCCTTTCACACTCGATCGCACGACGACGGTGAAGGCAATCGCCTACGGTACAGGAAAGCAAGCCAGCGTGGTCACAACGGCTTCGTATACCAAGGCCACCAAAGCCAGGGGAGTCAGGTACGCAATGCAGCCGTCAAAGGTCTACCAGGGCTCAGGCGAACAGACACTCATTGACGGCAGACGAGGGACAATTTCCTTCTCTGGTAAGGCGTGGCAGGGTTTCGAAGCCGACGATCTGGATGTAATCCTGGATCTTGGCCGGGTGACAACCATAGGGAAAGTCACTGTCGGTTGTCTGAGCGATCACACGAGCTGGATATTCCTGCCGAAGTCGCTGGATATTGCCGTTTCGGACGACGACAAGACCTACCGGCCGGCGGGAACCAAGGAACTCGGAATTCCGGCGGCGAGCGAAGAAACGCATCTGGCGGATATTACCATAACCACCGGTGGTGTCCAGGCGAGGTACGTGCGGGTGAAAGCGAAAAACATCGCCCAATGCCCTCCGTGGCATTCGGGATCCGGCGGGAAAGCCTGGCTCTTCGTCGATGAAATCCTCATTGAACCCTGACCGTTAGTGTCTCGGGGACGCCGAGGGATCAGAGAGCCCGGCGGCGAAAAAGATTGGAAACAAGGTGACACTCAGCGCAGCAAGAGAAGGATCTTCATCGGCGCCAGACCGTATCCTGAACCGTGCGAAAGATCTGCCACCTGGAGGCATGTGAAGTAGACTCCCGAGGCCAGTCCGGACCCGTCGAAACGGACTGCGTGTTCCCCGGCCTCCGTTGCTCCGTCAATGAGCGGAGCCACCTCCCGTCCAAGGAGATCAAACACTGAGAGACGGACGGTGGACCTGCGGGAGACCCGGTACACGATCGTTGTCGATGCGTTGAACGGATTGGGATAGCTCCCCGACAACCCGTACGTACTCCCGTAACCCATCTTCCCGGAATTATCGATACCCGTCAGGAGAGGGCGGGTTTTGTAGACTGCGGTACCCGACGTGATATAGAGGGTCTTTCTATCGGCGTCTCCCCAATTGCAGTTTGTCGTCTGTCCGGGCACGAGGATAGTATCGAGGGGAGTGCCATCCGAAGCGAAGACCCAGATCCCCAGCGGCCCGGCCGAAAAGAGACGGCCGTCTGCATCGACCTTCATGCCATCGGCGTAGCCAGCCACATTCATAAAGGCAAACTGCCGCTTGTTCGTGATGAGCGAATCGGAGACGACATCCCAGACGTAAATAATTCGCGCCTCCGAGTCGTTGACATACAGCTTCTTCTCACCCGGAGAGAAAACGATCCCGTTGGGCCTTCGAAGGGATCGGTCGAGCAGTTGCAGGACTCCCGATGGATCAATCCGATAGATGCCGTAAAACCCCAATTCCTCCTGACCCGAAGAAATGCCATAGGGGGGATCTGTGAACCAGATTGAACCGTCGGACTTGACGATCAGATCGTTGGGACTGTTCAGCCGTTTCCCCTCAAACCGGCCGGCAAGAATAGTCTGCGTCCCGTCTCGCTCAAACCGTACGACCTGTCGACTCCCCTGCTGGGCGGCCAGCAAGCGACCCTGGGCATCCAGCGCGAGTCCGTTGGCATTGCCCGAAGGCCGCACATACGGCACTGCTCCCGAATCCGGCGATAAACGATAAATCGTGTTGCCGTTGATATCACTAAAGAGCAGTCCGAGCCCTTCTTTCCAGACAGGCCCTTCCACAAACTGGAACCCGTCCGCAACCTTCTCGACCTGGGCATCTGATCGAACCGGGCTCACCATAAACAGGAAGAAGCAGAAGATGATTCTCGCGAGCATGGTGTTCATCGAAGCTTCTCCTCATTTCAAGAAGAGAAGCGCCTTTGTCTGTGCAAGCCCGCCGGCCTGGATTCGGTAGAAGTATATCCCGCTGGCGAGGTCTGACCCGTCGAAAAAGACCTGATGATGGCCCGCCCCCTGGGTACTCTGGACAAGGTTCACCACGAGGCGGCCCAGCGGATCGAAAATGGCAACCTTTACGTCTGCCTGCCGGGGCAACACGTAGCGGATCGTCGTTCCCCCATTGAACGGATTGGGGAAGTTCTGTGAAAGAGAGAATTCCCCGGCACTGGCATGATCGCCGGGCTCCCCTTCGACGGATGTGCTTCCCCACTGCCCGTCCAACCAGCTCACTCTGTCCCTGACCCATCGCCGCACATAGTCGATCTCTTGCTGATATGTCTGACCGACGAAGTAATTCGGCCAGACATATATGCCAAGAACGGGCCACCTGGCAAAATTCCTCACGCGTGCTTCATCAAGAAGAGCCGCCACCGAATCGATAACGGAGTTGATTCGACTCAAGGACCACTGATCCTTTCTCAGATCATTCCACCGCTGCCTGCACAGACTCGTGAACCTCGTCTCGTCGAAGAGCCTTTTCCACCAGAAGGGGACCGCAAACTGATCAGTTTTCAGAAACGCCGAATTGGTAGTCAGGTATGTCAATTGAAAGCCAGGGATCAGGGAGGCGTCATAATAGTCACTGTTGCCGAACGCGTGGTTGTAGTCCCAGATCGGACCCATGGTCAACCTGCCTCCTTTGCTATCCCGGTCTTTGTACATGAAAGCACTCAACCGATAGGCGTCAACGTTCTTGCTGAGCTCATTCAGCAGGAGCACGTCGACGAACGAACCCACATCGATCAGGTGTGGATAGCCGACGGAGCTATCGGCGTAGTTTTGACCGGCCATTGTCGATTCGAAACCGTCAACAAAGCTTTGAAGATAGGTCCTCTGCGCCAAAACGATGTCTTCCTGTTTGGGATAATGATACTGGAACAACGTCTTCTGCCAGGCATACGGATAGGGAGGAAACTTGGAGTACCAGCCCTGCGTGTCCTGTCCCTCGACCTTGTCAACCTTGGTGATATAGCCGCCAGTGAGCGCATCTCCCGACGTATCCGCCGGAGTAAGTTTCGAGATGTTCACCCTGTTCTTGTTGCGCTTGATTTTTTCGAGAAGAATATAGACACCCATGTACTCGCGATTGAGCACAAGCTCGCAGTATCTGGCGCGGCTGGCGTACCTGCCCACGCTTCGCGCAAGTCTGTAGATGAGGACGTCGCGCATCAACGACTTGTCATTGTACGGCGCCGACAGCACCCAATCGGTCTCTTCTGGTAAACCCAGCAGCGAGACACTGGCGTCGTTCCCGGCCGTATCGCGGGTTTCCACAGCATACTGTTTTTTCGGAAACATCTGCGATGACGAACCGCGGATCTCTATTCCGATTTTGCCCTGATAGTTGTTGAAAGGATTTGAGAGAAAATTTCTGACCCCTTCACCGTTATCGACAATTCCCATGTCGGCACTGATTTTGGGTTCGTCCACAATGGCCTGGCCGTGCGTATCGATAACAATGATGGGCAAATTGGACGATGAGAATGACGTATCCTCCGGGAAAGCGTCCTTGCCCCGAGCAACTGAAAAAGACGATAGAAGGCAAAGCGTGAGAAAGCCGGAGGAGCGGAGCCACGGCGCGAGCTTCTTTTTCTTCATCGACTCTTCCCCAAGAAACAGAAAAGGCCCTTCATACAGATGTGCAGAAGGCCTCGGCCAATGAACTCGTTGACGCCACATTTTCACGATACCTCCTCACCGCAACAAAGGCAACCGCAGCGGGCGAAGCCGCTCCCCGGATTACACGAGGGGAAGTTCTGTGAGAAGCTGCCCGTACTTCCGTTCATATCTAGTCAAGCTACATAATCTCCACGATGAGGTGCTTGGTGTCCGTCACAGAGATGGCGCCCTATTGTTGCTCATCACGCCTCGCGAGATGCTTCCCCGATTCGACATACGGCTTGAATCGTTCGAACAGGAAATGGTGCCAGACGTTCTCGACGAGCTTCGGGACTCCCTCTCCAATCTCGCCTGAACCGTGCACCGAGAGGGCCAGGAGCGTGGAATCTGCTCCTGCCGGTTTGAACTCATAGGAAACCACCATCTGGATCGCCGTCCCGGAAAGCCCCAGCGGCCCGTCAAACCTCAACATTTTTCCCCGTTCTGCATAAATCACCGTCGCGTGTAATGCGCCGTCCCCCTGCTCGTTGAAGATTTCGTAGAATCCGCCTCCGGGTTTGGCCTCCAGGTACAGTTTGTAGGGAGGTTTGGAAAAGGAATGGTCCCACCAGCCGGTGACGTCACCGCTGATCGCATCGTAGATGATTTCAGGCGAACCTGGCAATCGTAGTTCCTGTTCGAACGAGAAGGCGTCGTATCGCGGCTTCTCTGGTGTCTCCCCAGAGTGAGGCTTGCAGGATGGGATGCCTGCAAGGGCAAGGCAAACAAGAATCAGGGCCTGCTTCATCTTCTATGGTTCTCCGCTGTTTGGTCCAGTTACTCGTATCTCAGGGCATCAATCGGATTGAGCATTGCGGCCTTCCGCGCAGGATAGAACCCGAAGAATATTCCGATGGCAATCGAAAAGCCGAACGAGAGCACAATCGAGAAGGCCGTGATGATCGTTGGCCACTTCGCCAGGTTCGAGATTGCCGACGAGCCCGCGACTCCGAGCAGAATGCCGATGATCCCGCCGAGGAGGCTGAGAACCAGTGCCTCGATCAGGAACTGTGTCAGAATATCACGGCCGCGGGCACCGACAGACATCCGGATGCCAATCTCACGTGTTCGCTCGGTCACGGAGACGAGCATGATGTTCATGATGCCGATGCCGCCGACAAGCAGCGACACCGAGGCAATGCTCGCGAGCAGGATTGTCAAAATCTCCGTTGTGGCGGTGGCGGTTGCGGCAAGGTCGGTCTGGTTCCGGATGGTGAAATCGTCAGAATCATATGACGCGATTTTGTGGCGCATCCTGAGAACCTCCGTGATCTGGACCTGGGCCGCGCTGATGTTGGACGGACTTGTGGCGGAGATCAGGATCTGGCGCAGATATGGGAAGTGCGACAGCCTCCGCAAGACGGTCGTGTACGGCGCCAGGATGATATCATCCTGATCCTGTCCCATGGCATTCTGTCCCTTTTTGGCCAGCACGCCGATGACTCTGAATGGGACGTTGCGGATGCGGATGTTCTGTCCCACAGGGCTCCCCTCGGGGAAGAGATTATCCGCCACCGTTCTACCAAGAACGCAGACCTTAGAGGCAGCCTTGACGTCTTGATCGGAGAAGAAATCCCCGTACTCTATCGTCCATTTTCGGATTTCCAGATAGTCGGCGCTTCCGCCCTCAATGCTCGTCCCCCAGTTCAGGTTGCCGGCTATGACTTGCCCGCCGGAACGCGCTCCCGGCGACACGAACGCAACCGCAGGGCATTCCTTCTGGATTGCCGACGCGTCCTCTTCTGTCAACGTGGTCATCGTCCCCGCTCCCGTCCTGACTCCTCCCTGTTGCTGCGACCCCGGGAAGACGATCAGCACGTTTGTCCCCAGCGACGAGATTTGCTGTTTGACCGAATACTCCGCCCCCTGGCCGATCGCCAGCATAGCGATGACCGCCGCAACGCCGATGATGATCCCCAGCATGGTGAGAAAAGATCGCATCTTGTTTCGCTGGAGTGCACGGAAGGCCGACAGGAGAATGTTCAGAATTTTCATGATTCGTCCTCCTCATCGTCGATCACGGGCATATCACGCAGGACTTCCGTGGCTATGCGGGGAGAGCCGTTCGCCTTATCAGCCCTGATCTTTCCATCACGGAACACAATGTGTCGCTTGGTGAACTGGGCGACATCGGGCTCGTGCGTCACCAGAATGACGGTAATGCCGTTGTTGTTCAATTCCTGAA
>DAIUKN010000047.1:0-11056 GCA_036848195.1 Bacteroidota bacterium | reverse complement strand
GCGGCGCGATAGGGGATATCTTCGCCGGTCACAAGTATGTAAACGATGCGGCGGAAGCTTCCGCCGTGTCTGTCAAGGCCGGCTGCGATCTCACATGCGGAACCGAATACACCAATTTGAAGGAAGCCATTCAGAAGGGTTATATCACTGAAACAGTGATTGACAGGGCGGTCAACCGTTTGATGCTGGCCAGGATGAAGCTCGGCATGTTCGACCCGTCGACATTGGTACCCTATTCACGGATACCGTCGACCGCCCTTGAAACTCCCGATCACAGATCGATGGCGCTCGAAACAGCCCACAAGTGCATCGTGCTTCTGAAGAACCACAACAACCTGCTTCCGCTGGATAAGGAGAAGATCAGATCGGTAGCCGTGATCGGGCCGTACATCATGCGCGATGATATCCTGTATGGGAACTATTTCGGTATTCCCTCCAAGCCAGTCACCTTCCTCCAGGGCATCAGGAACAAACTGGGTGAGAAGGTAAGAATTGAATTCACCAAAGGGGTTGTCCCGTTCGACCAGGGAGGAGCGCTCGCAACCGTTCCTACAGAATTTGTGAAACCGCCAGGCGGAATGGGACTCGGTCTGACGGGGGAATACTTCGATAATCCTGATCTGAAAGGGAAGCCGGTCTTCACGAGAACAGATTCCAGCATGGTTCAATACTGGGACAAAGGTTCGCCCGGAAAAGGCGTTCCGGCTGACTTCTTTTCAGTTCGCTGGACCGGCACTATTACACCACCCGATTCGGGGACGTACATTCTTGGAATTATTACCGACGATCGTGGAAGGATGTATTTTGAGAATTCACTTGTGGTTGACAACTGGGTACCCTGCCAGAAGAATGTCATGAAGACATTCAAGGTAAGAATGGAGAAAGGAAGGGAGTACGCCATCAGGATCGAGTATGCCGACAGTGTTGAGTACGCAGGGATCAGGTTCCAGTGGAAACGTGATGATGCCGATCTGGAAACCATCGCTCCGGAGGAGATGTTCGCCAAAGCAATCGCCATTGCGAAGAAATCGGATGTGACCATCGTGTATGCGGGGATATCTGCAAATCTTGAAGGCGAGGAGATGTCGGTGGCTGTGAAAGGTTTCAAAGGGGGAGACAAGACCAGCCTGGATCTTCCGGAGGAACAGGTCGCATTGCTGAAAGCCCTTCATGCCACGGGGAAACCGATAATTCTTGTGTTGACCAGCGGCAGCGCCCTTGCCCTCAACTGGGAATATGATAACATCCCGGGCATTGTGCATGCGTGGTACCCGGGTGAAGAAGGTGGGAATGCCGTGGCGGATGTGATCTTTGGAGATTACAATCCCGCAGGACGATTGCCGGTTACTTTCTACAAATCAGTGAACGATCTGCCGCCTTTTGAAAATTACAGCATGAAGGATCGTACGTATCGCTTTTTTGCCGGGAAGCCCCTCTTCCCGTTCGGCTATGGATTGAGTTATTCAAGATTTACATATTCAAATCTGAAGATCTCGAAGAGTTCTCTTCGGGAGAATGATACGCTTCAGGTCAGTGTTGAGGTTGCGAATGCAGGGGAATATGACGGTGACGAGGTTGTGCAGCTCTATGTCGAGAGTCTGACCTCGAAAGAACCACAACCGATAAAGTCGTTGAAAGGATTCAAACGGGTCAATATCAGGAAAGGGGAGTCCAGAACTCTTCAGATTCCGTTGACAGCGATGCAGCTGAAGTATTTCGATGAGAAGATCGATGGCTTTGTTCTCGAACCGGGGAAATACGAGATTCAGGTTGGAGCCTCCTCGGAGGATATCAGGGCCAGGACAACTCTGGAAGTGCGATAGACCTGAAACCCGTGGTTGAACGTTTCCAGAAGGTGGTTAGAGACCCCGAACCGCAGCAGCCACCAGAATCTGCCTTTTTGAAGAGTCAGCAGCGTGGACTTTGAACCGAATGACATACACGCATCCAGCGATGTCAAACAGCTTGCGAATCTTAGAACAACCATGCCTACTTGATCCAACCTGCAATCGGTTTTCCCAGGAAGTCTTCGACCGGGATGCTCTGCGTCGATCCCCCGGAGAACACCGTGGATCCCCAGGTAACCGTCGTCGCGCCCACGCTTGACGGTCCGCTGCGTTTGTATAAGGGTCAACGGCACTGAGAAGACAGGGAGAGCTGCACCATCTGAACATCTGGGGCCCGTTTGGCTTCCCACGGTTCCCGTCAGGGAGTGAACTCCTCAAGGGCCAGACGCGCCTCGCCAAAAATCTCCCGCAGGCGGGTCAGGTGGGCCGTCTCGAAGTTTCCCGCGGGAGCCAGCGCTTCGATCTCACGGCACCGCTCCGCGAGCCGGGCCGCTCCCACATTCCGGCTTGCCCCCAGGAGCGAGTGTGCCGCACGTTCAAGCGCTTTCCGATCCTGATGTTCGAACGCCGTCGTGATCTCCCCAAGAATCTCCTCCGCGCTTGACACGAAGAGTTCGATAAACTCCTTAAGGAATATGGCATCCGTTTGCTCCAGGAGTTTCCGGAGGTGATTGTACATTGCGGAACGATCATCTACCGACGCAGCAGGATCCGACCCGAGCGTCTTCCCGGTTCGCAATGTGAGACCGGTCCACCGCTCCAGACTACTTTTCAGGGTATCAAGGCGGACCGGTTTACTCAGGTAGTCGTCCATTCCGGCGGCAAAGCACTCCTCCTTGTGGATACTCATGGAGTGGGCGGTAACCGCGATGATCGCCGGCCGCTCCTCGGGCTTCAGCATTTTCACCAGATGCCGTGATGCCTCGAGGCCGTCCATTTCTGGCATTTGAATATCCATCAGGATGATGTCATATCGCTTCCTCCCGACCGCGTCGAGGACCTCCAGGCCGTTCGCCGCGACATCGCTCTGACAGCCGAGCCTGGAAAGCAATGAGAGAAGCACTTTACGGTTCACCGGATTGTCCTCCGCAAGGAGAATGGACGGCATCCGCCCCTCTGTCGCCCGGCCACTCGATGGCGATTTCCTTGACGCGGCCGCTTGGGCGGGAGCTCTCTCCGCCGTCCGTTCGGGCTCCGGCCGGGCGGCTTCCAAACCGACCTCGATGGTGAAATAGAATGTCGATCCCTGTCCGGGGTCACTCTCCACCCAGAGCCTGCCTCCCATCAATCTCACCAGCTCGGCGGAGATAGCCAGTCCGAGGCCCGTCCCGCCGTACTTCCTGGTGGTGGAGGCATCCACCTGCGAAAAGGGCTTGAACAGCCGGGCGAGCTTCTCCTGCGGAATCCCTATGCCTGTATCCGCCACCGCGCACTGGATCTCCCCTCTGTTTCCGTCCTGCCCGATGAGCTTGGCGGACACGGTCACCGTGCCCTGCTCGGTGAATTTGCATGCATTCCCGATGAGATTGACCAGTACCTGACGGAGACGGACGCTATCGCCGACAACCCGCAGATCCGGTCCATCGAGTAGCCTGAGTGTGATGCCTCTCCCCTCGGCCGTCGGCTCGAAGAGGCCCACCGCCGTTGCCAGGCAATCACGCAGGTCAAACGACTCAGTCGCAAGCGCGGCTTTGCCCGCTTCCAGTTTCGAGAAGTCGAGCACATCGTTGATCATCTGCAGCAGAGTCTCTCCCGCAATATGGAGGGCCTCAACATGGTCCCGCTGTTCCGATGTGAGGTCGGACTGGGCAAGGAGGTCGCTCACGCCAAGAATCACATTCAGGGGGGTCCGAATCTCATGGCTCAGCGTCGCCATGAACTCCGACTTCAGCCGGGCCGAGTGTTCGGCGGCCTCCTTGCTCTTTCGATGGTACTCCTGGACCTTCGCACGTTCTGTTCTGTCCGACAGAATGGTCAAAACCGCCACACCTGCCCCGGTCTCGATCCGGCTCAGATTTACGCTGACGGCAAGTTCGCTCCCGTCTTTCTGTCGGGCGGTGAGCTCTATTGCCGATTCCATCGGGTTTCTGTCCGGGTTCTGCAGGAAGTGCTCCCGGTGTTTCTGGTGCGTGTCGCGAAAACGTTGCGGAACGAGAATCTCGATCTTCTTGCCTATCAACTCTTCTCTTTCGTACCCAAGGAGCCGCTCGATCTCCCGGTTAACCATCAGGATGTCCCCCTCCGTGGCGGTGAGGATCACCCCCACGGGAGCCCCGTCGAATAGCGCACGAAATCTCAACTCACTCTCCCGGAGATTTTCGAGGAATCGTTTTCTCTCCGTCACATCGCGGCAGAAGACTGCCACTCCGCTCACGTCGCCGCCGGGAGGCCTGATTGGACCGAAGGAAGCCTCATAAACGCGAATCCCATCAGCGGTCTGAACGCGAGTCTCAACGACAAACCGCTCGCCGCGCAGAGCACGGCCGTAGTGCGTCTTCCAATCGGACCAGCTGATGCCCGTCGCGGGGAGGGCGTGTGCAGGGATCTGTCCTTCCCGGTCATTCAGGAATCCGCCCATCGCTTTTCGAGCAGAATCATTCGCAACAATCACCGAAAAGTAACGATCGACAGACCAGACGAGGTCGGGCGTGGTACTGATCAGTGCCTGGAGGTTCGCCTGGCTCTCATCGAGCAATTGTTCCGCCCGTTTTCGGACGGAAATATCGGTTCCCATGACGCAGTAGCCGGCGACTCCGTCCCCTCCTGCCGGCATTCCCGTAATCGAGAGCTTGACGGGAAGCTGCGATCCATCCTTGCGGCGGTAGACCCATTCCTCCTCCCGTTCATCGAGACCGGCCATCGCGACAACCGCCTCCAGATCCGCTTTCAGCGTGCGCCCCAGTCTGACGCTCAGGGTCTTCGCCCTCGAGGCGAGATCCTCCGGATCATGGAGGAACGCAAGCGTCCTCTTGCCCACAAGGTCTTCTGCCCGGTAGCCAAGCAGGCGTTCGGCCGACGGATTGAATCCTCTAATGATCCCGCGCTGATCGGCGGTGATGATGATGAATTTGGACCCAGTCATGAAGGTCAGCTCAGGCGGGCAGGGAGTTGTGCGCCGTCGTCCCGATGGCCGGGCAAGATTCTCTCGTGTCGCTCTGCGCTTCTTCATGGGTCTGGATCCAGGACTATGATGTGAAGCCCGTTCGGTGCATTGCACCCCATGTTTTCACCCCGCGGACCTGATCGATCATCCCTCTGAGGCGCCACCAGACGTTAAGTTGCCGGTAGCCGAAATTCTCAATGACCGCAAACGCCATCAGTCGCAAGAGATCCCGGGGCGACGGGTATCGATGGAACGAGACTTCTTCCAGCAGAACCGCTCCGAGAGAAAGGAGCACGCCGTACACGAGTGACACGAGAAAGTAGGTCCACCACATTTCCGCGTTCAGCAGTCCGGCAATGGCCAGGAGGGGGATCATGAAGTAGCTGAGCCATTCCACAACGGGCGCGAACAACTCATACAGGTAGAAGTAGGGCATGGCGAGCAATCCGACTTTCCCGTACTTCGGTTCAAGGAGCATGGCGCGGTGTCGGAGCAGGGTTTCCATCAGTCCGCGCTGCCATCGGTTCCGTTGCCGGCCGAGCACGTGCAGTGAGGAGGGTGCCTCGGTCCAGCAGACCGGATCCGGGACGAACACCATCCGGTAGGGGCGTTTCCGCTCGAGGAGGTAACGGTGCATGCGCACCACCAGCTCCATGTCCTCCCCAACTGTGTCGCTGCTGTACCCGCCGCATGCCGTGACCACGCTCTTGCGAAACAACCCGAACGCGCCGGAGATGATGAGCAGGCTGTTCAGCTTGCTCCAACCCATTCGTCACGAGAGAAATGCCCGGAAATACTCGATGATTTGAAACACGGGGAGCATTTGACGGGGGACTCGTGCCTGGACCAACCTTCCTCGCTCCACTACGCAATCGTTGGCCACCCGAACAATTCCCCCTACCGCAACAACTCGATCGTCCTCAAGGAATGGTTTGGAGACCTTCACCAGGGCATCCCGCTCCAGTATCGAGTCCGCGTCGATCGCACAATAGAGCGGATGGCGTGAAACGTTGATGCCGGCGTTGAGTGCGTCGGCTTTTCCCCCGTTGGCCTTGTCGACGACGATGAGGTCGCTCCACTCAGGGAGGGTTGAGATGTAGATCCCTCTTACTTTCCCCGAGCGCAGCGCGGGCATGTAGAGACGTTTGCTTTTCCTGAGGGAGAACTCCTTGACCAGCGCGTCCAACGTATTGTCGGTGCTCCCGTCGTTCACCACAATGACCTCGAAGCGGGAATACTCGAGACGCAGGAGTGAATGCACGCTGGCGACGATGGATTTTCCTTCGTTGAAGGCAGGGGTAATGACTGATATGGGGGTCGCGAACTCAGACCGGATTACCGGACCCAGCTCCAGATCCTTGTTACGCCGCAGATAGCCTTCGATGGCCGAAAATGACAGGGCAAACAGCGTGATATTGATCAGGGTCATGCTGATGAAATAGAGAATGACTCCGACTGAGATGCACAGAAGGATTATGTCGAGGGCATCGTGCATGGAAGATCTTTCATGCGGCGTCCAGAACCTCTTCCGCCAGACTACGCACAAGCGTATCATTGCCTCGCGCCATCTTCTGTAACACGCTTCTCCCCGGCTCTTCCAGGCACGCAAGTGCCGCCGCGACAGCCCGCCGGACGGGCAGTTCATCAGACTGCATGAGTGCTTCCAGCCACGGGAGCGCATCAGGCGAGCCCAGGATACCGAGAGCCTCAACGGTCGCCTTTCGGACCATGGGATGAGGATCCGAAAGATGCCGGACGAGCTCATGGTACACTCTCTGATCACCGATCTTTCCCAGGCTGAAAAGGCATGCGATCCTGGTCGCAACGTCCATCTTTTGCATATGCTGCAGGAGGTATGGGAAAGCCGCCGGGTCCTTCAACTCTCCCAGCATTCGCACCGCGAATCGTCGCACGGACCTGAAGTGGGAATCGAGTGATTCAATGAGCGGTTCGCAGGCCGAAGACCCCGCCGAGAGGATTGCCGCGGAGAGCTTGATGGAAAACCAGGTCGATATCACCTGAACGTTGTGGAGGATGGGGGTGATCGCGCGCTCGACTCCAATCGTCTCGATCAGCGCGTCCGATGCAGTCTCCCGCACGATCTGTTCCCGATCGTGAAGCAGTCCGACCAGCGGAAAGAACGCCCGCTGGGACCTCATCAGACCGAGACGTCGACACCCCCGCACCCGGCGCCACCATCTCCGGCTCGAGAGGTCCCGGATTGCCTCGTCAACGTATCCGAACTGCTCAAAGAGAATTGTCACCCGTTCGGTCACACCGCCGCTCACTTCCAGTCCGATCTTCTCCAGTATCGTCCAGACCGCTTTTCGCCGTTCGTTCCTGCGCCAGAATGGTCCGGAGGAGAGATCCTGTGCACAGGATCGGATCTTGTCGGCGTAGAGACGCCGCCAGAGCCTGGCCCGAACTTCTCTCCGGTCCTGATCCTCATCGAGGTCCTCCAGCAACAGCGTCGTAAGCCGAAGCCTGAATCGATCGACCTCACGGCCCGTCGCGGAATCATCCGCCTGAACGGCGATCTTTCTTGCAAGAAGAAACAGGGCAATCAGGAGCGTTGCCACAAAGAAGATGAAGGTCACGTACATGGCGAGGGTAAAGAGCATGGTCGCCTTCCCTCCTACCAGAGAAAGGATGGTGTGAGCAGGAGCGAGTGCTCTTCGAACGATCCGATCCGCCTGAGGTACTCGTACCCCAGCCGCAGGCGGAAGGATTCACCGATCTGCATCTTGACGCCGGCAGAAATACTCCAGGACTTCGCGCTGCTGAAGTCCTGGAGGGAACCGGCACGGTAGGCCTCGCTCCCCGCAGTCACGGTGAGAAGTGAAGTCAAATCATCCATCCAGTCATAGGTCACTTGGAGAAGGATGGTGTTCTTCAGGACGGGCAAGGCAGCAAGCCCGCTCAGGTAAGCGCGCGCGGTGATGGTCCATCGCGGAAGAGAGTGGATTGTCACCCCCGGAACAAGGATGTGGACCGTATTGTCGGGAAAGATCATGACACGGTACGCGAGCGAGCCGGTAAAGGCCGTGAAGAGAACCCGTGTGTATTCGACGGTCATGTCTGCGTTGGCCACAATCGCGGGATTGGCCGCAAAGAGTCCGTAGTAATAGAGGTAGTCATTCTCGTCCGCCTTCCAGTAGAATCCGCCGCCAAAGGGCTGGTCGGCGAGGTCAAAGCGGGAGCAGTATCCGAGTTCTCCGAATACCTTCAGCCCGGGACTGACGCTGTTGTAATACTGGGCGGAGAGGCTCCGGTCGGCGCTCCTCGGATATGAGCCGAAGCTTCCATGGATACTGGACAGAAGCGCTTCGTTTCGTTTGGGAGGTTCCTCCTGGGCCACTCCGGTGGCGGGGATCCCCACGAGCAGAAACAGTACAATCCGACGCGTCCACCGCCAGCTTCTCATGATCGTTTTCTCCGTACGAGCTGGGCGCGAACGCGCGCGACCAGTTCGGAAGGACTGAATGGCTTCTTGACGAAGTCGTCGGCTCCGATCGAGAGCCCTTCGACGATATCCCTCTCGAGAGTTTTCGCCGTGAGAATGATCACGGGGATTCGGGGGAGCCGATCATCTCTGCGAATCGTGAGCAAGAATTCCTTTCCCGACATCAACGGCATCATCAAGTCGAGAATGATGAGATCCGGAACGGCCTTTTCGAGGTAGGCAAGCCCTTCGGTCCCATCCGAGACGCAGGCCACCTCATACCCGCTGTTCTGGAGCTTGTACTGAATCAGGGCCTTGGTGGTCGCCTCATCTTCGATGACAAGTATTTTCGCCTTCCAATTCGATTCTGGCATATCCTTTTGAATCCTCTGAACCGATGGGGCATGCTCCGGCCCCGGCCTTCGGGGGATGCCGCCACCGGAAGGAAGTGCAACAGGTATGCCAACTCATGGGTAACCGAGACATTCCTGCAATGAACTGAATCGGAGGGTTTTTCAGCCAAATCCCGGATCCGTCCCCCCGAGAAGGTGGCCTATACGGGGCTTTCTGTAGAGGATTCTACAACCACCCGGTCACCCCGGAAGACCCGGAGAGGGGGAAAAGCCGTTGACCTGCAATTTCTCGCCTTTTCCATTTCGAAAGACAACTCCGGCTCTCTCCGTTCTCTTGTCCGGCATCGCAAAGACAAGATCGTTCATTGGCACGCCGTGCGGTTGCGTTGTTTTCAGCCTGTGTTCATTAGTGTTTTCGACCATTATCACTTTCCGGATCATGTCGACGGAGGCCCATGTGAGGTTTACAATCTCCCCAGCAAGCATCATGATTGACACTGCAAACACGAGGAGTTCTTTGAACCATGGCTCGTCAACGGTCGCGAGGAGCTTGCCGACCTCTCCTTTGGTAACGAACACCGGTCGGTGCGGCGGGATCTCGATGAGCTTGACACCCTTGCAAGGGTTGCTCTCAAGGTAGTTCCATGAGACAGCCTTCTCGAAGAACGCTTTGAGGCACGCGAAGTCAATCGCACGTCGGCTCGCGGAGATTACCTGGCATGTGCTGACCGAACACCGCCCCTATGAGGAGCGACCGTATCAGCTCCGCCATGTTCACGTTCGAAAGGTTCCCGCCTCTGCTGCTCTGATAACCATGTAGCCTTCGAGGCTCCTTAGCAGGATAGAGAGCAGAGGACCGGATTGATATCGTATGTGACTCTAGGGACACCTAGAAAGGGATGGTTTACCGTCTCTCGCGGGAACACAAAGCAACCACTTCAGGAGGGCCTGACTCTCTTTTCAGAAAAGGGTGTTAGGTTCACAGAGGAATTATCTGATGAATATACTCTCCGACTGAAGTGTTGGCAAGACCCAGAGGCTGCTCCATTCTTCGTCATAAGAGGATGCCGAGAGGAAAAGTGCGATTGCTGACACGTGCTAGCTTTAGAATAGGTCCATTACCAGCATGATAATGGATTTGAGTTGCGCTGGAGGAACGACAAGAATTTGATGTCATAGGTGAAGGAAATACGGCCTTTCTAGATCCAGGGTTGGATCAGTTCCCCAGAAATGAGTTGAGACGGAAGAGGGAACGGCTGAGTTGGTCGGTGGCGATGTGTGAAAAAACGATCGTCGATGTGACCGATGGGGGCAAGTACCTCGAAAACTCTAACTCACAACGTGGATCACGGAACGGGGGGTTGGTCAGGGGAATTCTGGAGGAATACGTTGCCTTCTACGACAGCCACCGAGTGAACCGGGAATCCAGTTGCAGATCCCGAAGCCTGTTGAGCCGTAGAAGAAGGGTGGCACGGTCTGCCGAATCGCTGTGCTGGGCGGGCTGCATCACCATTACGACAGGCAGGCGGCGTAGCGGACGGAAAAAGTCGCCCCAAATCGGCAACCGCTCATTGCACGCCTACGTTTTGCCGGTCATTGATTCTTGCTTCACAACTCCCTACCTTTTCCACGATAATCATGTTCCGCCGCATAGACTATTTACGACGGTGAAGATTCCTATGATCGGTACAACAATCCTCCACTATAAAATTCTCGAGAAATTGGGCGAAGGCGGAATGGGTGTTGTCTACAAAGCGCATGACGCCAAACTTGACCGCACCGTGGCGATCAAGTCTCTCCCCCGTCACGTTGCAGCAAACCGGGAAGAAAAACAGCGCTTTGAGATCGAAGCCAAAGCTGCCGCAGCGTTAAACCATCCAAACATCGCCACGATTCATGCGATCGAAGAATCGCAGGACGAGACGTTCATCGTGATGGAATTCATTAACGGGCAGGAACTGAAGACGTTCGTTAACAACAATCCTCTCCCTGCCGACAGAGTGGCGAGTATTGCCCTCCAGATTGCCAAAGGTCTCCAGGCTGCCCATGATGCTGGTATCGTCCACCGTGACGTCAAATCCGCCAACATCATGATTACCGCCGACGATCAGATTAAGATCATGGATTTTGGGTTGGCAAAGGTACACGGGGTTGCAGGCATCACAAAGGCGGGGACGACACTGGGGACCGTTGCCTACATGTCCCCTGAGCAGGCGAAGGGAGAAGAGATCGACCAGCGGACTGATATCTGGTCATTCGGCGTGGTGCTGTATGAAATGCTGACGGGACAACTGCCTTTCAAAGGTGACTT
>DAIUKN010000046.1:0-11153 GCA_036848195.1 Bacteroidota bacterium | reverse complement strand
CGAAAACGCCGCGCCTGCATCTCTGGCAGCAGCCGCGCCACCTGGAGGTTGATGTTGTAGTGCTTGAGGTTCAGATAGGGGATCTTGAGCTGCTTGGCCCAGGTCTCGGAGATGTCCTCCTCCGTGGCAAAGCCGAAGAGCTGGAGGGCATCTTCGCGCACATGAAGATACGTGAACAGGGAGACGGGGGAATGGATGTCGCCGAGGGACTCGTAGGTCGAGAGTGGAATGCTGAGGGCGTAACCGACACCCTGGACCTGAACAACAATTTCCGTGGGCGATTTCGCGAGGAGCGTTCCGTGCAGGCTGGCGATCATGGGCGGACGCGTTCCGGGTGAGCGGTGATGAACGACTTCCAGTTCCTGACCCGGAGTGCGGGGGTGCCCCGGCGCTGGAGATGACAGATGGCAATTGCGAGAGCATCCGAGGAATCAAGCACCATCGCGGTGTCCTCTGCCTGGAGGAGGGCTTTCACCATGAAGCGCACCTGTTCCTTGGAGGCATTCCCACGGCCTACGACCGATTTCTTGATCTCGCGCGGAGAGTATTCTGTGGTTGGGACACCCTGCTGGACCGCAGCCAGGAGAGAGACGCCGCGGGCGTGGCCGAGCTTAAGGGCCGATTGAGCGTTCTTCCCGTAGAATGCGCTCTCGATTGCAACTTCGTCGGGGCGGTGTTTCCTGATCAGCGCGGAGAGCCCGGTGTGGATCCGTTCCAGCCGGCCGGGCATCGGGTTCTCAGAGCTGTTGACAATCGTTCCGCACTCGAGAAGATGCATCCGGGCCCTCCGGCGCGCGACGACGCCGTATCCCGTAACGAGCGTACCGGGGTCGATGCCAAGGACCACGACGTCGGCGTCAGCCGTTGATGGCTGCAAGATCTTTCTCATCGATGTCGAAGTTTGCGTAGACATTCTGGACGTCGTCATGTTCCTCGATGGCCTCCAACAGCTTGAGAACCTGTTCGGCCTCCCGTCCGGCAACCTTGACGGTGTTCTGAGGGATCATCTGCAGGGAGGCGTTTTCGGTCACGACGCCCTTGTCTTCCAGCGCCTTCTTTACGGTGTCGAAAGCATGCGGCGAGGTGGTGATGGTGTACGCGTCGGCGTCGGTCTGCATGTCGTCGGCGCCGGCTTCGAGAATGATGCCCATGATGTCATCTTCGGTCAGCGGAACTTTCTGTGCGGCTTTGGGAACGGTCAGGGAGCCTTTCCGGTGGAACATCCAGCCTACGCTTCCGGCGCTGCCGAGATTGCCATTATTCCGGGAGAAAACGTAGCGCATTTCGGATACCGTGCGGTTGGCGTTGTCGGTGACCGCTTCGACAATAATGGCGACACCCCCCGGGCCATAGCCTTCGTACGTGACTTCCTCATAGCTTACGCCGGGGAGTTCACCGGTTCCGCGCTGGACAGCCCGCTTGATATTGTCGGAGGGCATGTTGTTGGCCTTCGCCGTCAGTATGGCCAGGCGGAGACGTGGATTCCCCTCCTGGCTTCCGCCTCCTTCGCGCGCCGCGATAGTGATTTCCTTCCCGAGCCGGGTGAAAAGGCGGCCGCGTGCTGCATCTGTTGCACCCTTCTTCCGCTTGATGGTTGCCCATTTCGAGTGACCTGACATGGAAGCCTCCTGGCAGTCTGTTCTACCGAATGTCCTTGATTTTCAGTTGGGGGACCGGGTCGGCCGGACGCGTACTCCCCGGCGGCGTCCAGTCGTTCTCCTCGATCGTGAAGACGCACTCGATGTCTCTCCGTCCGCCGTTGACGCGTCCGAGCATGTCGCCCAGTCCAAACCCGATGGCATCAAAGACCGATCCGTTCTGACGGACCTTCAATCGCAGATGATTTTTTCCCACAATCCGGGGGGAGCCGAGCACCTCGAGGTTGCGAGCGAGGAACGTCGGCCGCATGTTCCCCGGCCCGAACGGGGCGAACTCCCTGAGGATCCGGACGAAGCGGGGCGTAACGTCGCTCAGCTGGATCTCGACGTCGATCCGGATCTCCGGGGTCTTCAGCTCCTCTGTCATCATCTCCTTGACGGTGGTATTAAAGGCTTCGCGGAACTCCTCGAGCCGGGCGATTTCCACTGTTAGACCGGCAGCGTACTTGTGTCCCCCGAACTGGATCACCTTGTCCTCGCAGCGCTTCAAGGCCTCGTAGATGTCGAACCCGGATACACTCCGTGCGGAGCCTTTCGCCACACCGTCGACGGTCGCCATCATGATCGATGGCTTGTAGTATTTCTCGACCATCCGTGAGGCCACGATGCCCACAACACCCGGGTGCCAGTGCTCCTGGTGCAGAACGAGAGCCGAGGCGGATTCGAGATCATCCTCCATGCTTTCTGCAAGCTGCTGTGCGTCCGCGAACGTGTCTTCGTCGATCTTTCGCCGGTTCCGGTTCTCTTCCTCCAGGATCCTCGCAAGCTCTTCGGCTTCCAACGGATCCGTACTGGTCAGAAGTCGAACTGCCCGGGTGGCGTCGCCAAGTCTGCCGACCGCATTGATCCGGGGGGCCAGGACAAATACGATCTGGCCCGCGGTGATCGATCCTGGCCTCAGTCCGGCGCTCGCGATCAAGGCCTTAATTCCCGGCCGGGGTGCGGTGTTGATGGCCTCCAGGCCCAGCTTGCACAACACGCGGTTTTCTCCAACCAGCGGGACGATGTCCGCGGTGCTGGCAAGTGTCACGAAATCAAGGTACGGAAGAATCGAAGCGTCGCCTCCGAGTCTGGAGGCGATGCCCTGAATCAGCTTGAGCCCGACCCCGCATCCGCACAGAGGTTTGAATGGATAGGGGTCGTCCGGAATGATGGGATCGAGAACCGCATGAGCTCGAGGCAACACGGGCCCGGTCTCGTGGTGGTCGCAGATGATGACCTCGAGGCCGAGCGAGTTCGCATAGTCGACCTGTTCGACCGCCGTGATGCCGCAATCGATGGCAAGGAAGATGCGGACGCCGTCCGCATGCGCCCGGTCGATACCCTGCCGTGAGATTCCGTAGCCCTCTTTAATCCGGTCCGGAATGTAGTACTCGATGTCGGCCCCCTGTTCCTTGAGGAACAGGTAGAGCATCGAGGCACCGTTTGTCCCATCGACGTCGTAGTCGCCAAAGACGAGGATCTTTTCCCGCTCCCGAATCGCCTTCAGAATCCGATCGACAGCCTTTTCCATCCCCCCCAGAAGGAAGGGGTCGTGAAGCAGGTCAAGCGAAGGCCGGAAATAGGATTTCGCCTTGTCGTAGTCGTCGATCCCGCGATAGACGAGGATCCTGGCGATGGCCTCCGGGACGTTGATTTCTTTGGAGAGACGGGAGACAACATCAGCATCGGGTGGATCGGTGATAGTCCACCGGTGCTCTCGAACAGTCCTACGCACCATGTTTTCCCTGAGGATGGCTCAGTTCCCGCCCTCCGCAATCCGGAGGGCGGGAATGAGGTGCAGGTCTGTAAGCCGAATTCTGTCTGTTCCGCCGGAGGCGGAAGAGGCAGCCATTTCTCTGGGCCGCGGATTGCTCCTTGGCTCAAGCGACCTACCCGAGAGTAATTCTCCGCTGAAGGCGAAGATCGAAGCGAGCAGCTTCTCCTCTCTTATTTGGTCTTGCTCCGGGTGGGGTTTGTCGGGCCCCTGCCATTGCTGGCAGGGCGGTGAGCTCTTACCTCGCCTTTTCACCCTTACCCATCGACCTCCGTGTCCGCCATGGGCGGATCGGGGATCTCAAGGCGGTATGTTTTCTGTGACACTTTCCGTCCTCCCGGGCTTGCGTCCGGGAAGCCCCCGCTGTTCGCGGGGCACCCTGCTCTATGGAGTTCGGACTTTCCTCATCTCGGCCCGAAAACGGGACGGACGCGGCTGCCCGACCTGCACGGTGAACGTTTTAGTTGATTAATAAAACTCTGCGCGCCGCGATGCGCGGTTTCGCGCCCCGGGAATCCAGACCGAAATCCCGCGCCGGATCTTCCCTTCACGCTCCCGCCCGAGAGGCGGGGAGGTGGTGAGTCTCCGGCTCCAATGTCAGACGGAGGTCGATCGCCCGGTTCGCCAGACGGTCGGCCTCACCATTTTTCTCCCGCGGAATGTGTTTCAGCTCGAACGCAAACGGACTTCCGGCGGCGAGCTCGGCGACCTTCCGGTGGTACCGTTTGATTTCTCTCTCCTTGACCTTGTACTCCCCGTTGACCTGCCGTACCATCAGCTCGCTGTCGGAGTGAACGATCAACCGACCGCAGGGTACCTTCTGCATCCGTTCCAGAAGGGTGATGAGGGCGACGTACTCGGCACGGTTATTCGTGGAGTGTCCGATGAAGCCATTCAGCGAAAGGACAATATTGCCTTTGTCATCCTTGACAAGCAAACCGATGCCGCTCTCTCCGGGATTTCCGCGGGAGGCGCCGTCGGTGAAGGCGTGCAACGTCATGCGATTTTGGCGCTTGTCTCGACGATCTCGTCCGAGACGAGGATTCTTCCACAGTGTTCACAAGCATAGACCCGGGCGTTCTGGCGAAGCTCGAGGAGCTTTTGCGGGGGGACCCGGGCGAAGCACCCGCCGCATGCGCCGCGTTTTACGGGGACCACGGCCTTTCCTTTCTTCGCCTTCCGGATCCTCTCGTACGCGGCAAGATCGGCCTTGGTGATCCTCACGAGAACCTTCTGCCGTTGGTGGGTGTACTTGAGCTCTTCCTCCTCGGTGCTCTTGGAGACTTCAGCCAGGGCGGCTTGTTTTTCCGCCAGCTCGGCATCAAGCTCCCCGATCTGTTTCCGGGTCTCTTCGATCTCGCCCCGGGCGATGGTCGCTTTTCCCTCCAGGGACTCCATCTCCTTTTCGAGCCGGGTCACACTTTCGGTTGCCGTGTCCATTTCTCTTGTCAGCGCGTCGTACTCGCGGTTGGAGCGGACTTCGAACTGTTGCTTCTTGTACTGTTCCATCTTCTCTTTCAGCGAGATGATCGCGCTGTCCGCCGCATCGCGCTGGAAAAACGCCGTCCTCATCGTCTCTTCCAGGGCGGCGAGGTGCGTTGCCAGGGTGGCATGCTTCTCGTCGAGCACCCTGATCTGGGAGGGTAGATCCCCCTTCAGTTCCTCAAGTTCATCAAGGGCACTGTCAATCTGCTGGAGGGCATACAGGTGACGAAGCTTGTTCTCCAATAGGTTCTCCTCTCAATGGATACTACACGTAATGAATCGGATTTGTGGACCGTGCGGTCGCAAAAACCGGGATTGGGGCCCTGCGTCCCCGGAATTCTTCCCGGAGTCGCAGGACCAAGGCCCTGACGACCGGGATCTCCGTTTCGTAGTGGCCCGCGTCCACGAGCGCGATTCTGCCGGCCGCGTCGTGGAACCTATGGTATTTCAAATCTGCGCTGACAAAGAGATCCGCTCCGCCGGCGACGGCTGCCTCCAACAGATCACCGCCGCTGCCGCCGCACGCGGCGACGCGACGCACCATGCTCCGGGGGTTTCCCGTCCAGCGCAATGTCCCTGTTCCCAGAGCAGTCTTTATGCGGCCGAGGTACGTTCTGAGCGATACAGGTTGCCGGAGAGAACCAATAACCCCCATGCCGAACTCGCGGAAGCGGTTCTCCAGCGGGTAGATGTCGTAGGCGGGTTCCTCGTACGGATGCGCCTTCGTCATCGCGCGCAGCACCCCATCAACATTCCACTGCGGCACGATCATCTCCATCCGGATTTCCGGCGCACGCTCAAGGCGTTCGCGCGAGCCGACGGCCGGGTTCGACGATTCATTCCCGCGAAACGTCCCTGTCCCCGGCGTACGGAACGAGCAGTTGTCGTAGTTCCCGATCCGGCCTCCTCCCGCCTCGGTCATCGCCGCCGCCACGGCGTCGGCGTGTTCTGCGGGCACAAAGGTGACGATCTTTTTCTGGAGGCGGTAGGGTGTCTCGAGGAATTCGACATCGCTCAACCCGAGCGTTTGCGCCAGCGCATGACTGGTCCCGCCGTGCGAGAAGTCAAGGTTCGTGTGGGCGGAGTAGACGGCGATCTCGTGACGCGCCAGTGCGCGTATGCACCGCCCGGATACGGTGGCGGGCGTCACCGCGTGCAATGGTCTGAACAGAAGGGGATGATGACTGACGATCAGGTTCGCCCGTTTCCGTACCGCCTCCTCGATGATCGCCTCGGTAATGTCGAGAGCGACGGGAATTCCACGGACAGCCATCGAAGGGTCGCCGCATTGCAGCCCGATGTTGTCCCGTTCCCAGGCAACGGCCGCCGGAGCCCACCTGCCAATGAGCTGATGAATATCGTTTACCGTCATGACCACGACCACCCCAAGAAAAAAAGAGTCCCGCCGATGGGCGGGACGCTTTTTATCGAGTCCGTAACCTGATTGAAATGAATTCTTTCCCCGCGTATGCTCTTCGCTGCAACATGTCCCTCAATGTACAAGTCCAGTATATCAATATACAAAAGGCCCCTTTCAGATGCAACCTAACCGGAATCGCCGTTTCCCGATGGAGCCCGCTCAAAACTGATGTCCCGGAGGCGGTTGATCTCCTTTTCCACGAGGCTGATGTTCCGGTCCAGCTCCTTGATAACCTCTTTCTCGCGATTGCCGAGGGGCTGTCGCTGCAGGATGTCGGTGCTAATCTTGATCGCGGCGAGGGGATTGTTAAACTCGTGGCAGACGGTGACCACAAGCTCGCGGATCGCGTCGGTATTCTTCTGAACGATCAACTCGGACTTCTGTTGTTCGGCGATCCTCCTTTTCAGGCGGACCCGCTCCATAATGTTGATGATCGTTCGTGGGAGGACGGAGTCAACGGCCTCGTCCTTGACAATGTAATCCTCCACACCGTATTTCATGACTTCGATTGCAAGGCGGAAATCCCGGTTGGACGTCAGGAAGATGATCGGGATGTCGATGTTCCGTTCGCGAATTGCCCTGGTGACGTCGAGGCCGTTCATTTCCGGCAGGTAGTAGTCGACCAGGAGCATATCAATCGGAGGGTTCTTTTCCAGCAACTCCAAGGCGGAGGCACCGTCCTGCTTCCACTGGATATTGAACCGTTTTCCCTGATATTTGGAGAGGAGGTGCTGGGCGACGGCCATGTAGCTGGGATCGTCGTCGATAAAGAGGAGGTTGATGGTGCCGGCGGTTTCCATGGAGTGGTCCTTTATGATAGCATTTCCGCTCCTGAGTTGCAACCGGGGAGCCATGCAGAAACCCCTGTATTTCTGTTGATTTTCTTGATTCCTTTGGCTATACTGCCCATGCGATCATGTCTTACCCTGGAGCACAATCGGATGGCGAAAAAACGCTCAATTCTTGTTGTAGACGACGAAGACGCACTGCGCACCGTCCTGAGCAGCGAGCTCACCAATGAAGGGTACGAGGTGCGGTCTGCTTCGGATGGGGATGAGGCAATCGGCGAACTCCAGAAGGCCGCATTTGATCTCGTGCTCCTCGACATCAAGATGCCCCGTCTGAATGGCTTCGAAGTCCTCAAGTTCATCAAGGAACAGCATCAGACGAGCAAGGTGGTCATGCTCACAGGTTTTGCCGACCTGAAGAACGCCATCGAATCCAAGAAACTCGGGGCTGACGACTTCGTCAGCAAACCGTACGATCTTGTTGACCTTCTGACCACCATCGAACGGGTCCTCAGCGAGTGACCCCCCGTCCGACGGATTCGTTCGCGCCGGCGGCTGATTCAGGCGGAGCATGGCAAAGAAATTCAACCTCTTGATCGTCGACGATGAAGAGCCTCTCCGCGTGATTCTGGAGAGCGAACTCTCGGAATCCGAGCAGTTCACTGTCGACACCGCAGCCGACGGCGGTCAGGCGATCAACAAGATCCAGGCAAAAGTCTACGACGTTCTCCTCCTGGACATCCGCATGCCGCGCGTCAGCGGCATCGAAGTCCTCAAGTTCGTCCAGGAATACTCCCCGACCACGCAGGTCATCATTCTCACCAACTACGCCGACGTCAAGACTGCAATTCAGACGATCAAGATGGGGGCGTACGACTTCCTTGCAAAACCGTACGACATCGACGAACTGTTCAATACCATCAACCGCGCGATCGAACGTCGTCAGTTGTTCATCGACAACAAGCTGATGAAGAGCGAGCTTACCCGGAAGGCGGGTAGCTCGGAGCTGATCGGGCAGAGCGGACCGTTCCAGAAGCTCATCGAAAGCGCCACGCGGTTCGCGCGGAGCGATTCGTTCGTCCTCATTCAGGGGGCCAGCGGGACCGGGAAAGAGCTGATCGCCAGCCTGGTGCACCGTCGGAGCCCGCGGAACAATCGTCCCTTCGTTGTGGTCAATTGCGCCGCGCTGGCCGACACGCTGCTGGAGAGTGAACTGTTCGGTCACGAGAAGGGGGCCTTCACGAATGCCTACACGGCAAAACAGGGGCTCGTCGAAGTGGCCAACGGCGGAACGTTGTTTCTTGATGAGGTGGGAGATATCAGTCCCGCCATCCAGCCGAAACTCCTTCGCTTCCTGGAGACCGGCGAGTTCCGTCGTGTCGGCGGCACGAACTTGCTGACAGTCGACGTCCGGGTTGTCAGCGCAACGAACAAAGACCTCCGCGAGGAGGTGAAGGGAGGGCGGTTTCGCGAGGACCTTCTGTACCGCCTGAATGTGGTAACGCTTGTCGTCCCGGCATTGAAAGATCGGCCGGAAGATATCCCGCTGCTCGCAGAGTATTTCCTCTCGCGCAAATTCAAACCATCACACACGAAGAAGCTCTCCCCCGGAGCGCTCCGCGCGATCACAAGCTACGACTGGCCGGGCAACGTCCGCGAGCTGGAACACGTGCTGGAAGGCGCCATGCTCCTCTCTTCCGGGGAGTGGATCGAGGAAACGGATCTCGCGATGCACTCCCACCGGACGGAGAAGGCCCCGGAGGCCGGACCATCTCCGATGATCTCCGCAGGTGCTCCCCGGCTTTCGCTCGAGGAGATCGAAAAGGATCATATCGAGAGAGTCCTCAGGTTGAACGAATACAACAGGGCAAAGACGGCAGATGCCCTCGGGATCAGCAAGAAGACCCTCTACCTGAAAATAAAGCGGTACGAGCTCAACGTCCCCGATTGATTTCCTCCCGACGACTCTTGCGCGAGCAGACGGCATATTGACTTTGCGGGCGCAATTTCGTTTATTTTTGCCATAATTTCGTCTCTTCGAGCCCTGTGTTGCTTTTCGTGAACAGGGCTTTTTTCCATTGTCAGACACCCGACGGTAAAGAGGGATGGCTCGGTTCCAGGGAGTGGACTACTACAGCGTGGATGGGTTGTTGAGCGAAGAAGAACTCCTCGTCAGGAACACCGTGCGGGAATTCGTCGACGAGAAGATTCTCCCGATCATTGAGAAGCACAATCGCGCGGGGACATTCCCGATGGAGCTTGTTGGATCGATGGCGGAGCTCGGGTTGTTCGGGTCAACGCTTCCTCCGAAGTACGGGTGCGCCGGTATGAACAACGTGGCGTACGGACTGGTGATGGAGGAGCTCGAGCGGGGAGACAGCGGTGTGCGGAGCTTCGCGTCGGTGCAGAGTTCCCTCGTGATGTATCCTCTCTATGCCTATGGCTCAGACGAACAGAAAGACCGGTGGCTTCCGAAGCTCGCACGGGGTGAGAAGATCGGCTGCTTCGGTCTGACCGAGCCGGATTTTGGTTCGAACCCGGGAGGGATGATTACGCGCGCAGAAGTGACTCCGGACGGCTACGTGCTCAACGGCGCAAAAATGTGGATCACCAACGGGACGATCGCCGATCTCGCGGTGGTCTGGGCCAAGTTGAACGGCGTGGTGAACGGTTTTCTGGTCGAGAAAGGAACGCGCGGATTCACCGCTCCCGAGATGAAGGGGAAGCACTCCCTCCGGGCGTCGGTCACCTCCGAGCTCATTTTGCAGGACGTGCATATTCCCGGGGAGAACCGCCTTCCCGGAGGCTCAGGACTCAAGCTCCCGCTTTCATGCCTCAGCCAGGCCCGCTACGGGATCGCATGGGGAGCCGTGGGGGCGGCTATGGCCTGCTACGACGCCGCGCTGAACTACGCGAAGACCCGAATCCAGTTCGACAAACCGATTGCGTCCTTCCAGCTCGTCCAGGAACGCCTTGTCCACATGGTGACGGAAATCACCAAAGCCCAGTTGCTCTGCCTCCAGCTCGGGCGACTCAAGGATGCAGGGAACGTCCGCTTTCAACAGATATCGATGGCGAAGCGCAATAATGTGTATCACGCTCTGGACATTGCCCGGCAGGCCCGCGCGATTCTCGGCGCCAACGGAATTCTTGACGAGTATCCCGTGATGCGTCACATGGCGAACCTCGAGTCGGTCATGACGTATGAAGGTACCCATGAGATGCACACCCTGATCGTCGGGGAAGACATCACGGGGATCCAGGCGTTTGTCTGACACTGTCATCCATCATCCATTCTACCGGCGGCGAACCGTGACAAAAAACAAGATCGTTGGCGAAGCACTCACCTACGACGACGTCCTGCTCGTTCCCGCAAAATCGAGCGTCCTTCCCCGGGATGTCGATGTGCGCACCCATATTACCAGTTCGATTTCCCTGAACATCCCTCTCATCAGCGCCGCGATGGATACGGTCACCGAATCCGCCATGGCTATCGCGCTCGCGCGGGAAGGGGGGCTCGGCATACTCCACAAGAACATGACCATCGCGCGACACGCCGAGGAAGTCGACAGGGTCAAACGATCTGAGAGCGGCATGATCCTGGATCCGGTGACCGTCCGTGCCGACCAGCGGGTGCGAGACGTGGTAACACTGATGAACAAGTACAAGATCTCCGGCATTCCACTCGTGGATCACGATCACCGGTTGATCGGGATCATCACCAACCGTGATCTCCGGTTCGAACCCGATGAGGACCAGCTCGTGTCCGAGATCATGACCAAGGAGCACCTGGTCACGGCGCCGGTCGGTACACGGCTCGAACAGGCGAAGAAGATCCTGGAGAAACACAAGATCGAGAAGCTGCCGGTTGTGGACAAACAGGGGGTTCTCCGCGGACTGATCACGTTTAAAGACATCCAGAAAAAGATCCGGCACCCCTTTGCATGCAAGGACGAGCACGGGAGGCTGCGTGTCGGTGCGGCCGTCGGTGTCACGGTGGACACGGAGGATCGGGTTGCGGCGTTGGTCAAGGAGGGGGTCGACCT
>DAIUKN010000045.1:0-11171 GCA_036848195.1 Bacteroidota bacterium | reverse complement strand
ATGTCCTACCACTCCGCCCCGACGGTTCGCCGATTGGCAGGCTTGCATCATATGTTCCGGCCGACACCAATACATTTGTCGTCTCGTTCGACCAGACTCACGACTCTACCGTATGGTATGGTATCCAGGCGTACGGAAAAGGGGTTCTCACCGCGGAACCCGACAACACCCCAAAGATCCCAGGCTCATTTTGGCTGGGCCAGAACTATCCTAATCCCTTCAATCCTTCTACTACCATCCGCTACGGGTTGCCTGCTCGCTCCTATGTCACGTTGATAGTGTATAACGCTCTCGGACAAGAAGTCGCACGGCTCGTCGACGAAGACGTGGAGGCAGGATATCATGAAGTCAAATTCGCCGGCGAACACCGATTGGCCTCTGGCGGAGAAGAAAGAAGGCTGGCAAGCGGAGTCTATCTCTACCGTCTCTCCGCTGGCACGCGTGTCGAGACAAAAAAACTCTTGCTCTTACGATGAGCCGGATGCCGAACCCTGATCGATTGGCGGGGACGTCAGGGGCCTCCCCGGTGTAGGCTGCAACGGCGAGGGAACCTCCGCCGCGGTTGGCGCCGCCCGGTGAGCCTGGGTCTTCACGGTTGAAACTCCCGCCCGTTTTCCGTATGTTGTTCTGCCTTCCACGCGAATTCCACCCCACGAAAAGAGGCTGTTCATGCACAAGATCACGCTGATACCGGGCGACGGCATAGGCCCGAGCATTGCCGATGTGGCGGTTCGGGTTCTTGAAGCTTCTGGCGTCAAGATCGCATGGGAACAGGTGGAGGCGGGACTCCCTGCCATCGACAAGTACAAGGACCCCCTTCCGCAACATGTCCTGGATTCCATCAAGGAAACCCGCATTGCACTGAAAGGGCCACTGACGACTCCCGTGGGGTCCGGCTTTCGAAGCGTCAACGTTGCCCTCCGGAAAGAATTCGATCTCTATGTGAACCTCCGTCCCGCCAGATCCTTCGTCGGGGTCAACTCGCGATACAGCAATATCGACCTGGTGATCGTCCGGGAGAATACCGAGGAGTTCTATGCGGGGATCGAGCACTATATCGATCCTGCACGAAGCGCGGCGGAAACTATCGGCGTCGTGACAAGGTCCGGATCCGAGCGAATCATCAGGTACGCCTACGAATATGCCCGGAAGCACAATCGCAAGAAGGTTACCACTGTCCACAAAGCCAATATCCTCAAATACACCGGCGGACTCTTCCTGGAAGTGGCCCGGCAAATCGGGACGGAATACCCTGACATCAAAACCGAGGACAAGATCGTCGACAACATGGCAATGCAGATGGTAATCAATCCTCACCAGTTTGACGTCATCGTCACGACGAACCTGTTCGGCGACATCCTTTCCGATCTTGCGTCAGGACTGGTCGGCGGCCTGGGACTCGCTCCCGGCGCGAACATCGGCTACAACGCGTCGATCTTCGAAGCGGTCCACGGCAGCGCGCCGGATATCGCGGGGAAAAATATCGCAAACCCCACCGCGATCATCCTTGCAGGAGTGATGATGCTCCGGCACCTGAACGAAGATGCGGCTGCCGATCGAATCGAAAAGGCGGTCGAGGAAGTGGTGCGGGAGGGAACGTCGGTGACGCGGGACCTGAATCCGACCTCGGGCGTCGGAACACGAGAGATGGGAGAGGCCATCATCAGAAAACTGGGATGAGGAACCTGACGGCCCCCGAAGTCGACTTGTCGACGTCAGATGTCTCCCTTTGAGGGTTCTTCGTAGAGAGCTACGGCCCTGCTGCATCGGGGCGACCGTCCGGAGGCGTTGCTGTTGATCCTGTCGCAGAAACAGCGGTCCTCTGAAAGGAGACAGTCCATCAGCCGGAGACGCCCGCGGTAAGAAAAAACGACCCTCTATTCCCCCTGCCCTGAAGGGGTTGCGTTTTCCGTCAGTCTAACATTTGGCATGTCGGAGTCCGGGTCTCTAAATCCCCAAATCCTCCGCTGTTACTTCGCGCACTTCTCCGAGTCCCGCCCGTTCTATCTGAGGGCGAAGAACCTTCAGATCTCCTTGTACCACGATCGCCATCGATGGCAGATCCAGATAGGTCCGCGCAACTCGGTGAACCTCCTCCCGCGTGACCTCCTGAACGGATCGCACGTAGGTGGCCAGGTAGTCTTCCGGAAGATCGTAGAGCACCATGTTCTGCAGGAGCGCTCCTAACTGCGAAGGGCTCTCAAAGGCGAGGGCGAATCCTCCCGTCATTCCTTCCCTCGCGGATTGGAGTTCCTCCTCCGATATCCCGCCGTCGCGCATTCGTTCGATCTCCAGGACAAACTCGCGCAATGCTTCACCTGTGTCAGCGGTATTCACGGCCGCGCTTGCCAGGAATGGACCCCCGTGCTTTCCGAATCCGAAAGACGAGCGTGCCCCGTACGTGTACCCTCTCCGCTCGCGCAGGTTTGCGTTCAACCTGCTCGAAAACTGCCCGCCGAGAACCCGATTCATGATGACGAGTGGGAAGAAATCCGGCGTGCCGCGCGGCGGGCCTGGCATACCCAACCGCAATTCAGCCTGCGGGGCGCCCGGCCGGTCGAGGATGGCGACAATCCGGACCCCCGCCCGGGGCGGCGTGTGCCGGGGCGTGGGCGTCTCCGCCGCAGACCAACCGGAGAGGGGTGGTTCAATCCGCTCCCGTAGGCGGTTCATACTGAGGTCGCCAACAGCGATGATCGTGCCCGCATTCGGCCTATACCATGTTCTGTAAAATTCAAGAAGATTTCCCCGCGAAATTCCTCTTACCGACGACTCAGTACCGCCGGCGTCCGTCCCGTAAACGTGCCGGTCGCCGTACACGATTCGGTGGAATGCCGCAGAGGCGACGGATCCAGGGTCGTTCTTCTGCTGGATGATTGAGGTGACCTTCTGTCGCTTCAAACGGTCGAACTCGGCTTCCGGGAAAACCGCTCCGGTGAGAACCGACCCGAAGAGTCGAGAGGTCTCTCCGAAGTTTCTGCCCAACGACGTTATTGTGACGCTCGATCCGTCGTGCCCGGCACTCGCGCGAAAGGAACTCCCCAGATGCTGAAGCCGGCCGGATATCTGGAGCGCGTTCATCGCCGGTGTGCCGGCATCGAGCACATCCGCCGTCAGCGCAGCCGTCCCGCACTTGTCAGCAGGGTCGGCGTCGGCCCCTGATCCGAGGACAAGCCTCATCCAGACGAGCGAAAGTCCGGGCCGCTCGACCAGCCAAAGGGCGTACCCGCCACTCAGGCGCTCTTTTTGAACGACGGGTGGATCAAATCTCAACTCCGACGGTCCGCTCATCTCCGGCAATCGCGTAACGGTCATGGAGCCTCCCCCCGTGATCCCGGAAGAGCGAGAGATCCGTTTCCCGGCGGAACAACACTCAGAAGCACGCGCGGAGAACGAACCATCTCACGTGCCCGCTGCCGGACCGCCTCGGCCGATATCCGGCCGTATCGGGCGTAGTGGCTCGAGAAGTTGTCGGCATCCCCCGTCAGGGTATGATATGTTGCCAGCCCGTTGGCCTTCTGCAAGGCCGTTACCCGTCCGTTCACGAAATGCATCTCGGTGAAATTCAACGCCCCCTGCATCTCGTCATCCGTGACCCCGTTCACGGCGACCGACAGAAGCTCCCGGTCTATTGCCTCCTGAACCTCTCCGAGACCCCTGTCCGGTTTCGCCGTGGCTTCAATCACAAGTGTGCCGGCCAGTTCCATGGCATCATGATATGCAGATACCGACTGCCCGATTTCGTCTCTGTAAACGAGCGACCGGTGCAGCCGTGAATTGCGGCCAACGCTCAGGATCGTCGTCAGCAGATCCAGAACTGCATCGTCAGGCGTGTTGATGCGTGCCCCAGGCCACGCCATCGTCAGGCGTGGCAGGGCGACGCGGTCTTCAACGGTTATTCGCTTCTCATCAGCAAGGATAACGGGCTCTCCCTGTGGCTGCAGTACACGCTCAGCAGCGGGCAAACTGCCGAAATATGTTTCGATCCATCCCATCGCCCTCTCCTTCTCGAAATCCCCGACGATGGCGAGGCAGGCATTCGCCGGCGCGTAAAAACGCCGGAAGAATGTCTCGATCTCCCCAAGCGTGGCAGCGGTAATGTCCTCCATTGATCCGATCACGGGCCAGTGGTAAGGATGAAGGGGAGGGTAGAGCGCGGCCGAGAGAATCTCACTGGCGCGCCCGTACGGCCGATTGTCGTAATTCTGCCTCCGTTCGTTCTTCACCACATCCTTTTGGTTTTCCAGTTTTTCCATGGTCAGGCTCGGGAGCAGGCCCCCCATCCGGTCCGCCTCCAGGAACAGGGCGAGCTCAAGGTGGTTCGCTGGAACGACGTCGTAATAGTTTGTCCGGTCTTCAGACGTGGATCCGTTCACACTGGCACCCACATCCTGAAGGAGCCGGAAATGATCGCCGTCGGCGACGCGGGCGGAGCCCTTGAACATGATATGTTCAAAAAGATGTGCAAATCCGGTCCGGCCGGGCTGCTCATTCTTGGACCCTACGTGATACATCACAACGATCGCGGCCAGCGGGGCGGATCGGTCGCGATGAAGGATGACCGTGAGGCCGTTCGCAAGAGTCACCAGATCGAAAGGAACGCGGCGAGGGACGTCCGGGGAATTCTTCATAAGGTCCCAATATGGCGAAATTCCCACTTTGTTTCAAAAGTTGCTACATTCCCACGGGGTGACTCTGTTGTGAAAGGCGAGGTTACGCATGTGCCCGTCAGCTGGTCTTTTGATTTGCCCCCTCCTTGGGGTCTTCTTGTTGTCGATGTCGTCCTGTTCCCGGTTCGGCCGGATGGAAACGCCGGAGGGGGGAAGATCGCTGTCGTACAAGCAGGGCGAGCCGGATTTCGATATGGAAGCGATTGAAACCGCGCCGGATAGTGCAACCGGAGTTGACCTTTTCCTCCGGATCCCTCAGAATTCGCTGATCTTCCTGAGGAGAGAGGCTTTCTATATTGCGACGTTCGAACTCCGCGTCCGGTTCGTGGCAGACCGTGACGGCTCCTCGCAGGTTGATGAGCTTTGGGGTGACTCGGTCCGGACGCTGTCGGCAGGCGGGAGTCAACAGTTCGAGGAGACAGTGATTCGGCGACGGTACGTCCTTGATCCCGGAGCGTACCAGGTCGACGTCTCGCTCCAGGATATGAACACGGGCATCACGGCGCACCGGCAGCAGACCGTCCGTGTGTTCGACATCCCGGCCGGCTGTGCGGCGTTCACCAGGATCCGTTTGGAGTACCGGACCGCTCGTGGAATGACTCCATACCTTCCACTCCATATCCGAGAGAATGTTGATTCTCTCCGTGCGCTGCTGACGGTCTACCACCCTTCAAACATTCGCGATGGCACTGTCCTGGCAACACTCCTGCGCTATCCCACCGATTCGGTGATTTCTACTCCGCCGTACTACATCACGCCGTTGGGCTGGTCGTTGCGTTCGCGTGGAGTGGATCTCAACAGACCGTGCACTGTCTGGACAGCCCGCCGGCAGGTTTCTGGAGATGAACCCTTGACCCTCTCGTTTGACGTCGGACACTTGGAACGGGGAATGTGTGAACTCTTTGTGCAGGGTCTCCAGGACTCATGCGATCGCCAGGAGGGTGGCCATACTCTGATGCAACGGCGATACCTCTGCATCGTTGATCGGGATTTCCCGCGCCTGACCACGCTCGGCCAGCTCATCGAACCCCTGCCGTACATTGCGCGAGAGTCCGAGTACAGTGAATTCTCCTCTCCCGGTGCTGACCGGCTTCGCCTTTTCGAGAAGTTCTGGCTGGGTCTGGGCGGAAATGCGGAGAACTCAAGGAACCTCATGAAGAACTACTACACGCGCGCGGAGGAGGCGAACCTCCTTTTTTCAAATCACAAAGAGGGTTGGAAAACCGATCGCGGGATGATCTATATCGTGTTCGGGCCACCGTCGCTGACAGAGCGGCAGCTCTCCAGTGAGACGTGGAGCTACTCAAACGGATACAGGTTCGTCTTTGAACGCGTCCGGCGCCTCCAGGGCAATGAGCCCTTTGAGAACTACCTCCTGTATCGCGACCCCGTGTATGAAAGGGCCTGGACGAAAGAGGTCGATCGGTGGAGGAGAGGGGTGGTGTTCTGAACCGTTGCTTTCCCATCCCCTTTTGGGTATCTTTTGACCACTCATGCAGATCGGAAAAATCAATATCGACAGGGCCATCCTCCTCGCGCCCATGGAAGATGTCACGGACCTTCCCTTCCGTCTCATCTGCAAACGTCTCGGCGCGGACATCGTCTACACCGAATTCGTCAATTCTGAAGGCCTGGTCAGGGGCTCGAAAAAAACCAGGCACAAGATGACGTTCCGGGAGGAAGAGCGCCCTGTGGGGATTCAGATCTATGGCGGGGAGGTCTCTTCCATGCAGGGGGCAGCCGAGCTGGCCGAGAGCTTCCAGCCAGACCTGATTGATATCAATTGCGGCTGCTGGGTAAAGGACGTCGCCCTCCGTGGCGCCGGAGCCGGACTGTTGCGCGATCTTCCGAGAATGGAGAAGATTGCCTCAACCGTCGTGAATGCCGTCAAGGTACCGGTGACCCTGAAAACCCGCCTCGGCTGGGATGCCAAGAGCATCCGGATCGTTGACGTTGCGAAGATGTGCGAGCAGGTAGGGATCAGGGCCCTGACGGTTCACTGCAGAACGCGCGATCAAGGTCACAAGGGATCAGTGGACTACAGCTGGATGCCCAGGATCAAGCAGGCGGTTTCGATTCCGGTGATCGTCAACGGCGACATCGTCACACCCCAGAACGTGGAACAGGTGTTCGACGAGACAGGGTGCGATGGGGTGATGATCGGAAGGGGAGCGGTTGTCAACCCTTGGATCTTCCGGCAAGCGAAGCACTATCTTGCAACAGGGACTCTCCTGCCAGAAGCGTCACTCGAAGAACGCGTCGACCTCCTGCGCGAACACCTCCGCCTTTCTGTGGAGTTCAAGGGGGAGCGTGCTGGAGTGATTGAACTCCGGAAGCACTATGCGGGGTTTCTGCGCGGGCTCCCGCACGTTTCCCGAATCCGGATGGAACTGATGCAGTTTACTGAGGCGACTCCGATTCTTGACCATCTCACTCGATTCCTCGAGCTGTATTCTCCGGGGCCCGGGGCCTCCAATCCCTTCACTCCAGGGTTGGCCCAGGAGTCCAGCCAGACGGTGTGATCGGGGAATTTTTCCTTTCCATATATCGTTATGGTCGGTAGCATGGCAGAACACGACAAATATGTGATCATCGGTGGCGGAGCTGCAGCCGCAGCCGCGGTGGATGGCATTCGGGAGCGGGACACGTCGGGGACTATTGCGCTCTTCAGCAAGGAGAAGAGACTTCCGTACGATCGGCCCCCCCTTTCGAAAGGACTCTGGCTCGGGAAGACAACCCTCCCAGAGTTGACGATCTATGACGATCAATTCTATCGCTCGCGAGGTGTGCGCATTCGCCTGGACACCGAAATCCAGGAGATCATACTTCCCAGAAAGATGGTGAGCGACAAGGAGGGGAACCGCTACTCGTACGATCGACTCCTCATTGCGACTGGCGGATCGCCGCGGAGACTCTCCTTCGGCGAGGGAGCGGTCCGGTACTTCAGGACGGTGGAAGACTATCTGCAGTTGAAGGAGTTGGCTGATTCGGGACTGGAGTTCGTGTTGATCGGGGGAGGGTTCATCGGCGCCGAATTGGCCGTGGCGCTCACGCTGCAGGGCCGAAAAGTCACAATGATCTTTCCTGAAAGCACGATCCTTCAGAAAGTGTTGCCCCCACCTCTCGCGGCTCATGTGACCGATACCTACCGTGCTCGAGGCGTCACTATTCTTGACAGCGACCTTCCCACCGGCGTGATACGAACCGGAGGATCGACGATCGTCCAGACAAAGTCAGGAAAAAAACTCACCACGGGGGTCGCTCTCGCAGCGATCGGCCTGAACCTGCACACCGAGATGGCCAAGAAGGCCGGGCTGAAACTTGAGAATGGCATCGCCGTCAATCCGTTCCTTCAGACATCCGACCCCAGCGTGTATGCTGCCGGCGACATTGCCTGCTTCCCTGCCCGGGCGCTGGATAAATCCATACGCGTTGAGCACTGGGACAACGCTCGTGCCCAGGGGAAACACGCCGGCGCGAACATGGCTGGCGCAAACAAGCCGTACGATTATCTCCCGTATTTCTACTCGGATCTCTTTGATGTGGGGTTCGAGGCCGTGGGAGAAATCGATGCCCGCTTGCAGACCTTTGCGGACTGGCGGGAAGAAATGAAGGAGGGGGTGATTTACTATCTGGACGACTCGAAGGTGAAAGGAGTGCTGCTCTGGAATGTATGGGAGAAGGTTGATGCCGCGCGCAATCTGATCATGCGTAAGAAGACATATCCTGACCCTGAAGTGCTGTTGGGAAGAATTTAGTGTCGAGCCTCAGAATTGCCTCGACAATTCCGTCTGAGGAAAACGCCGGAAGTTCTGCCTCTCGGGCATTTTCTAAAGCACCTATTACTGAAGGAACTTCGGAGTCGAGACACTAGTGCCACGTTCCGTTCCATGGACAAGAAAGCCATAGCGGCAGTCCTTGATGAGATGGGGACGCTCCTTGAACTCCAGGGGGCAAACCCCTTCAAATCGCGTGCCTTTCACAACGCGTCGCGCGCCGTCGAGGGGATAACCCAGGATCTTTCCGCACTTGTGGCCTCGGGCGGCCTCCTCGAGGTCAAGGGGGTCGGCAAAAGCATTGCTGGGATCATCACCCAACTTGTCCAGAACGGGAGGTCCGAGGAGTACGACAATCTACGAGGTGCTTTCCCGGTCGGCGTCCTGGAAATGCTCCGAATCCAGGGTCTGGGCCCCAAAAAAGTCAAGCTCCTCCACGAGAAGCTGAAAATCGGCAGCCTTTCCGACCTTGAGAAGGCGGCGAAAACCGACAAGCTCTCAACGCTTGAAGGTTTCGGAAAGAAGACGCAGGATAACATCCTGCAAGGCATCGAGGCTCAACGGAGCCGGGCCGACAAAAGCCTCTATCCCGATGCGGCCGGTCCGGCGAGGGCGGTCTATGATCGCATGATGAAACAGAAGGGTGTCATCAGGGGAGAAATCGCGGGGAGCCTTCGCCGCCGGAAGGAAATCATCGGCGACATCGATATCGTTGTCAGCGCCAAGGACCAACACCGGCCGGAATTGATGGAGGCGTTCGTCACAGCCCCGGACGTGCAGACCATCGTTGCGCGGGGCGACACGAAGTCCACGGTGGTACTCGAGGGGGGGGTCAGCTGTGACCTGCGGATCGTCAATGATCATGAATTTCCGTTTGCCCTGAATTACTTCACCGGCAGCAAAGAACACAACGTGGAGATGCGTACACGGTCGAGACGCTACGGCTGGAGTCTGAACGAATACGGTTTCTCGCGACTGGGAGAAGAGGAGAAGCGCGGAAAGGCAAAACAAGTCGTCCGCTGCAAGGATGAATCGGACATCTACCGGGCGCTGGATCTCGCCTACGTTCCGCCGGAGCTTCGCGAGAATACGGGTGAGATCGATGCTGCCGAAAAGAACACCCTCCCGATGCTTGTCGAAGAGAAGGATATCCGGGGCACTTTTCATTGCCATTCAACCTTCAGCGACGGTGTGAATACCATCCAGCAGATGGCGCGAGCTGCACAGGACCTGGGCTGGGAGTATCTGGGGATCGCCGATCACAGCAAGGCTGCCGCCTACGCCGGGGGCCTCACGGCCGATCGGGTCAAGGAACAGTTCAGGGAGATCGACAGGCTGAACGAGACGATGAGGAAATTCAGGATCTTCAAGGGGACGGAATGCGACATTCTGCAGGGGGGCGAACTCGACTGGCCGGACCGAATCCTGGCTGCATTTGAATACGTCGTGGTCTCTATCCACAGCGGCTTCAAGATGACAAGTGCTGATATGACCCGGAGAATTGTGAGGGCCCTGAAACACAAACGCGTGACCATGCTGGGGCATCCGACCGGCCGCCTCCTTCTCTCCCGCGAGGCCTATCCCGTGGATGTGGCCGAGGTGATTAACGCTGCGTCGGATTATGGAAAAATGATCGAGATCAACGCACATCCGATGCGATTGGACCTTGACTGGCGGTGGTGCAGGTACGCCAAGGAAAAAGGGGTCCTCGTTCCCATCAATCCCGACGCGCACAACACGGAGGGGCTCAGGGATGTCTCGTACGGGGTCGGTGTTGCACGGAAAGGATGGCTGGAAAAGAAGGATGTTCTCAACACCCGGACGGCGCGGGAAGTCGCCGCACTCTTTCACACATAACCACCAATTGTCTTGCCCATGAAAGATACCGGACGATTCCTGTGGGGCATCATCCTAATTGTGCTGGGAGTCATCTTCCTCCTCGACTATGCCGGCGCGATCGAGTTCGGCCCGTTCGTGCGGATGTGGTGGCCCGCGCTCCTCATCTTCTGGGGAGCCTATCTCATCAAGCAACGGTTCTCCCTGCCGGCTGCCACGGAGGAACCATCCGTCGTCCATACGGTGGTCGGCGACCAGAAAGAGCAGCTTGCCTCCGAGCGGATCGAACAGGCGAATGTATTCGGCAATGTTGAGTTGAGCTTGATGTCGCAGAATTTCAGGGGAGGTTCGGTGTCGACGGTATTCGGAGACTGCCGGATCGATCTTTCCCGGGCATCTCTGGCTGCGGGTGAGAACAGGCTCACGATTTCCGGCGTATTCGGGACCATCGTGCTCACCCTCCCTGCTGGTGCGGCATTCTCTCTCTCTGCAAACGCTTTCCTGGGAAATGTGCGGGTCCAGGGAAACCAGCAGAGCGGCTTCTCCCCCACGGTAGTTCTTGAATCCCCCGACTATTCCGGAGCCACCAAAAAGCTCCGGCTCCGCCTCTCTCAAGTGTTTGGAGAAGTGGAGGTGAGGCAGTAGCGTATGCCCCTCGTTCATTTCGCAAGACTGGGCAAGTCGAAGGAGATTCGCTCCGGTGCGACAATCCTCGCAGCGGCGAATCTGGTCGACGTCCCGATCGGCCAATCGTGTAACGGCGATGGTATCTGCGGGTGGTGCAAAGTGAAGGTCGTCCAGGGGATGGATCAACTGGTCCCACCGTCGGGACTGGAAATAAAGCTGCTGGAGGAAAAGCAGTTCCTGCCGGACGAGCGGGCCGCATGCC
>DAIUKN010000044.1:0-11328 GCA_036848195.1 Bacteroidota bacterium | reverse complement strand
ATTTTCGCCACGATCCGTCCAACCCACAAAGTATTAGCGATAACATGATTTACGCTCTCCTGGAAGACCGGCAGGGCATTCTTTGGATCGGCACATATCACGGTGGGCTGAACAGGTTTGATCGTGGAACCGGGGTATTCAAGGCCTATGTCCATAGTGATTCTCTCCCGGGCAGCCTGAGCGCGCAAGGTGTCTGGGCCCTTCTTGAGGACCGCGACGGCGTACTCTGGGTGGGGACGTACAAAGGCGGTCTTGACAGATTCGATCGCGAAACGGAAACATTTACGCATTTCAAGCATGACCCCGCGGATCCCAAAACGCTGAGCAACGACGCAATCGTCTGTTTTCATGAGGACCGCACAGGCAAGCTCTGGGTGGGGACGATAAGCGGTTTGAACAGGTTCATCAGGGAGACCGGGACATTCCAGAGGTATTCCGAAAAAGATGGACTCCCCAACAGCTATATCGTCGGCATTCTCGAAGATGACCAGGGCAGGTTGTGGATCAGTACGGTCAAGGGCATTTCCCGGTTCGATCCCCAAAAACAGGTCTTCCGCAACTACGATCCGAGCGACGGTCTTCAGGGAGCGGAGTTCAACACCAATGCGTTTGCCAAAGATCCACAGACCGGTGAGATGTATTTTGGAGGTACGAACGGCTTCAACGTCTTCCACCCCGACAGAGTTCTGGACAACCCGTTCGTCCCTCCGGTCGTGTTCAGCGGGTTCACTCGCTACAACACCGATGACAATGAAGGGAAGCCAATCGTCGAAAAGGGGATCATTGCGAAACCCGGAATAACTCTCTCATACAAGGATAATGTTGCTACGTTTCAATTCGCGGCACTGAGTTTCTACAACCCGTTGAAGAACCAGTACGCCTACAAGCTCGAGGGCTATAGCGACAACTGGATCCAGCTCGGGTCCCAACGCCGTGCGACATTCACCAATCTTGACGGGGGCGAATATACACTCCGGGTGAAGGGTTCCAACAACGACCGCGTCTGGAACGACGCGGGGGCCGCACTTCGCCTGACCGTCACACCCCCGTGGTGGAAAACGAGATGGGCGTACGCGGCATACGGGCTGTTGGGTTTTGGCTTCCTCTACGGAATGCGCAGATTCGAGCTCACCCGGCGCGAACAGAAGACGAGAGTCCGTGAATCGGAGCTCCGTGCAAAAGCGGTAGAGGCGGAAAAACGCGCGCTTGAGGCCGAAAACGAACGGCAAACGAAGGAACTGGAAGACGCGCGAAAGCTTCAGCTTTCCATGCTTCCCAGGGAAGTCCCCAGACTCCCGGACTACGACATCTCCGTGTACATGAAAACAGCCACGGAAGTGGGGGGGGACTACTATGACTTCAGCGTTGCGCAGGACGGCACGCTGAATGTCGCCTTCGGCGACGCCACGGGACACGGGATGCAAGCAGGCACGATCGTGACGCTGATGAAGGGACTCTTTGTGTCGGATGCATCGCGCTTCGACATCCAGGCCTTCTTCAACCACTGCAGCAAAGCGATCAAGGAGATCCGGCTGGCACGGCTTTTCATGGCATTCACCCTTGTAAGACTGAAAGGAAATTCCGTATCTTTGTCGAGCGCGGGTATGCCTCCCGTCTATCTCTACCGACAGAGTGACGGGAGCGTGGAGGAGATCCTGCTGAAAGGAATGCCCCTCGGGGCGATGAAAAACTTTCCGTATGCGTTACACGAGACCGAATTGAGGAGTGGTGACATGCTTCTCCTTCTGACCGACGGCCTCCCGGAGCAAAAGAACAATGCAGCGGAGATGTTCGACTATTCGAGGGTCCATCAGGCGCTGCAGCAGGTGGGAGCCGGCAAGCCGGAGGACATCATAGCACACCTGGCGAAGGCCGGCGAAGCGTGGATGAATGGCGCGATCCAGGACGACGATATCACGATGATGGTCATCAAAAGGAAGGAAGAGTCCCACGGATGAAAGACGCGGTCGCGCTGAAGATATCTTTGCCAAGGATTCCCGACATCGAGCTCGTCGCAATCGAGGGCCTGGATCGCCTGGCACGGTATATGGGTATTGCGGATGAAAAGATTGGAGAGGCAAAAATTCTCGTTGCCGAAGCGGTCGTCAATGCCCTGGAACACTCGGGTGAGACGAACCCAACGGTCAGAGTGGAGTTCCTGATGACAACCAAAGAACTGGTGATTTTTGTCCGGGACTACGGAAAGGGTTTTGAACCGGCAGCGGTAGAGAAACCGGACATCCGGAAAAAGTTGGGGGCGAAGAACAAGCGAGGGTGGGGATTGCAGCTGATGCAGTCTATGTCGGATGATTTCCATATCGAATCTGGAAGCCGCGGTACGAAAATCACCATCAAGAAGCTTCTCAGCTAGGGGAAAGAGCCATGGAACAGCCGTTCACCCTGACCTCTGAAATGCGGGACAATTGTCTCGTCATCACCACGTCGGGCTATGTCAATAATGTCGGGGGAGAGGCGATTGCTGCGGAGTTCGGCCGTCATTTTGAAGGCGGAACCAAACACGTGGTGGTCAACCTCGCGCAATCGAAAGTCGTGAATTCGATCGGTATGTCGTTTCTCATCGAGATCATCGAGCAACTGCAGGAGGTCGACGGGAGACTTGTTTTTACGAATCTGGATCCCGCAGTCGAAAAGATGCTGGCCATCATGGGGCTGTTCAAGTTCGCGGGGAAGGAATCGACCGTCGAAGATGCCGTGAACTCTTTCTCCGGGCAGAAGTAATGGCCACTGAGATACGGGTTCCCCGGGACAATCTTGCAGACCGGCTCTCCACGCAGATAGGATCCCTCCAGGAAGCGTTTCGAAAACTCTCGAAAGCGGCAACACTGAAGGATCTCGCAGGCCAATTCATCGGCGTCGTCCGGGGGATTTTCCCCGATGCCGACATCGATCTCCTTCACCGGCCCGACCGGGTTGAAACCTGGCAAATGCTCGTCGATGGAGGGGCGCAAGGCTTCGAACGTCTTTTCGCACTCCCGCCCGAGCAGTCTTCGGCCCTCTCGACTCTGCATCAGACCGCGAACACGCTTTGCGTGGTTCAGAGGCTCGTGGACAAATCCTCCATCGGCATGGTCCTGGTGCGGCATCTCCCGGATTCCGTCTCCTCCGACATCGACGCCGTCTCTCTCAGGCTTTTTGTTCACCTGTTTGACAATGCCCACCAGGATCTGGTCTACCGGCGGAACGAGAAACAACTGATTTTCTCGCTGAACCATCGGGTGCTGCAACTCAACAGCCTGATCGATACTGGCATCGAAGTCTCCAAACTTGACCAGCATGAATCCCCTCAACAGCTGGCGCTGGAGCGAGCCGCGTCCTTGACGAATGCTTCAAAAGGTCTCGTGAGGGTCACAAGCGGGGGAACAGTGAGGGAGGAGATCTTCTTCCCCGCCGGAGTTCCCGTGCACGGCAACGGCGACGACAAGAGCCGGATTGCCACGAGCTTTACGTTTGCCGACAGCACCTACGCCTTCGAGCTGTTTGAGAAGGAAAGCCGCAGCGGTATCCTGCCCTTTGAAGAAACGGACCAGCTTCTCCTGGATGCTCTGGCACGCCAGGTCCATGCTTCCCTCGAGAACCGTTACCTGCACCAGCAGGCGCTGGAAAAACAGAAGATCGAGCAGGATATGGCTGTGGCTGCTTCGATTCAGCAGAGGATCCTTCCAACCGCCCTCCCCGCGATCGAGGGCTACGATATTGCAGGGATCAACATCCCGTCGAAATCGGTCGGCGGTGATTACTACGACTGCATTCCTCTTCCGGACGGGAAGTTCGCATTGATCATCGCAGATGTTGCGGGGAAAGGGGTGCCGGCCGCATTGCTGGTGAGCAGCCTCCATGCGTACGTTTCGGCGTACCTCGAGAGCACGGTCCCATTGATCGAGCTTGCGCAAAGGTTGAATCGGGTCATCTGTCGCGCTTCAACAGATGATAAATTCATCACGGCGTATATCGCGCTTCTCTCACCGACCACGGGGGAAATCGAGTCGTTAAGCGCCGGCCACAACCCCGCGTACTGGCTGAAAGGCGACAATACCGTGCAGGAACTTAGCGTCGGCGGTGTGGCCCTGGGGATGCTGGACATGGACTTCCCCTTCCAGAGCGAGCACTTCACCATGGGAAAAGGGGAGCGACTGCTTCTGTATACGGATGGGATCACCGAGGCAACAAACGGGCAGAATCAGCTCTATGACAGCGACGTGCCGCTTCAGGAATTCGTGATCAAGCAGAAACCGGACAAGGCCGGGCAGTTCATTCAGGATCTCGTCGGTGACATCAAACGATTCACCGGCAACGCGCCGCAGAGCGATGATATAACGGCGCTCTATCTACTCCGTCGTTGACCGTAGTCGTACGGGTTCTCTCCGGAGGGGAGGCGAGATACGCAGCATTCGGAAGGTGCTCTGGGGCGGGGGCACCTTTTTTCTGCGGGGATTGCACAGATCGCTCGCCGGGCTTATCTTACAGGATTATGGTCAGGAGAGAACCAGAGGCCCATTCCATGAGAGTACATCGTTTCGCCCCGCCGTCTACATACCGGCTCAGATGGAGCGCCACTCTCCTTGTCTCTCTCCTCTTTGGAGTGTCCTCATTTGCTCAGGTTGCCCGGGATACCTTGATCATGATGAGCGATGGCGTCTCCCTGGATGCGACTGTGACACTGCTGTCGATGCCGGCGCCCGCGGAAGGGTATCCCGGAGTGGTGTTGGTCCACGGGTATGGCGGAGACAAGAGGGACATGCAGGCTGCCGCCCTTCTGCTTTCCCTGAATGGATATGCAGCTCTCTCATACACCGTGCGGGGACAAGGGGCATCTGGCGGGTACTCCACAACGATGGGGGAGCGTGAGCGGCTGGACCTCCGTGAAGTGATCCAGTCTTTTCGGGTGCAGCCAAACATATCCCCCGAAAGGATTGGCGTAGCAGGCGGTTCCCAGGGTGGAGTTCACGCCTGGATGGCGGCGACGCACCGGATGCCGGGAGTTAAGACGGTCGTCGCCTTGCTGGCGACGCCCCACTTTGCGCTCGATCTTGCGCCCCTTGGTTGCGTGAAGGAGAGACTCTTCTACGAGCTTACGCTCCACAATGTCAGATACGGACCGGATCGTGACATGTTGAAGGATTTCATCATCCGCGATCTGTACGACAGCGTCTTTACCTATGTCGCGCAGCGCGACATGGAGAAGGACCTCGACAGCGTTCAGGTGCCAGTCTATCAGGGCCTCGGTTGGGCTGATAATCTCTTTCCCGTGAACGGCGGTATCCGTGCCGCCGCCAACCTGGCAAGACGTGGCATACCAATCTGGTCGTACTACGGGACAAATGGTCATGGAGAACCTTCGGTCGCCGGCGAGACATCGTTCTTGTTGGAGAGTTTCCTCGGATGGTTCAACCACTGGCTCAGGGGCGGCGCCTTGGAATCAGCCGATGTTCCGATCGTCACCTATGCCGACGATCGGCCCGGTTGGCCCCATCATATAACCCCGGTGTGGCCGCCAGAACCCGTTGGCTCGATGCGTCTCTACCTCGCGGGAAGCGCCTTGTCGACAATGCCACCGGCGATGACCTCCGAAACACCCTTCTCCCTCGAGTACGACTCGAGCTACACGCCTGCAACAGCCTGGGCTGATTCGTATCATGGTGCGAGGTTGCTGGCGGCCTTCAAGAGCACGCCGGCTTTCTTTGTCTCGCCGCCGCTGGTCGACACCCTGGATCTCACCGGCATTCCCTTTGCCCATCTCGTGGTTGCCGGGGATGCGGAAAAATTCCAGGCTCACGTCCGTCTTCACGAAGTCTGGACTACGGGGGAGGGATTCCGGGCGACAAAGCTGTTGACTCGCGGGATTAACGGTATACGGGGCAGCACCGACGGGATTTGGAAGACAGCAGAGTTCGAGTGCAATGCCTTGTCCCATCGCATCCCGCCCGGCCATAGGATCGGCGTGGAAGTGACGTCGCTGGACATGTTCGGCAGCGATACCGCGAACGTCATCCCTTATTTTCTCACAACGCACGGGAGGCTGCTGAGTTCCGGTTTGAATCCTTCGTATGTTGATATTCCGCTGGTAGGCAGCGTGCGGTTTGTCGGAGTTGACGAACTGGCATCAACGATCCCCGAGGGATTCCTCTTGTATCCAAACTTCCCGAACCCGTTCAATCCATCAACGACCATTCGCTTCTCGTTGAGAACCCGCGGCACTGTGTCCCTGGAGGTGTTCGACATTCTGGGGTCAAGAATCGCAACCCTGATTCGCGGGTCTATGGATCGCGGCGATTACAGAGTCCTCTTTAACGCCGATCGTCTTCCGACGGGGATGTACGTCTGTCGGCTGAGAGTAGGGGCGCAATCCGCCGTCAGGAAGATGCTCCTCATCCGATAAGTGCGGGGGCGATCAAGCGTCCATCCGAAGAGATGTTCCACCTCCCAACTCCTGGGAAGCCGGGCCCCACGACTCATTCGAGAAAACGGCGGATCAGGCCGTTGAGTGCCTCGAACTCGATCAGAAACGCATCATGACCGTGTATGGACTCGATCTCTGCGTAGTGCCCCTGGGGGAGAGCCTCGGAAATCTGCTGCTGCTCAACCACCGGATAGAGGACATCGGAGGATATCCCGATACAGAGAGCCTTCCCCTTAATTTCCCCAAGCGCGTCCTGTACCGATCCTCTCCCCGCTGACACATCGTGGAGATCCATTACCCGGCTCAGCGAGAGGTAGGTGTTCGCGTCGAACCGTTCGACAAGTTTCTGCCCCTGGTAGCGCAGATAAGACTCGATCTGGAACGAATAGGGGAGTTGGTCGAACATCCTGAGAGCTCTTTCGTGATCTGTTCCCGTGACGGTGGTCCGGCCAAATCTTGCTTCAAAGGACGGCCGGCTCCTGTAGGATATCATCGCAATCATTCTCGCGAGTGCGAGGCCCTGTGCCGGCTGTTCCGTGTAGTTCCCACCCTCCCATGCCGGATCGCTCATGATCGCCAGCCGCTGAGCCTCGCTGATTCCGATGCACCAGGCTGAATGCTTCGCCGATGTAGCGATGGGAATGAGCGTCCGCACGAAATCAGGATAGAGGATCCCCCATTCCAGGACCTGCATTCCACCCAGTGATCCCCCGATGACCGTCTCTATCCGCCGGACTCCGAGCGTATCGAGGAGCTTCTTTTGTACCCTCACCATGTCGCGGACGCTCACCTGAGGGAAGGCCGTCCGGTATTGCCGGCCCGTCGCAGGGTTCAGGCTTGTAGGTCCTGTGGTTCCGTAGCAGCTGCCGAGGATGTTGGAACAGACCACGAAGTAACGATCTGTGTCCAGGCCCTTTCCCTTTCCGATGATTCCGTCCCACCATCCTGCATTGACCTCCGCGGAGCCTCCGCTTCCCGCATGCGCATTTCCGGTCAGTGCGTGACAGACGACGATCGCGTTGGTGCCATCGTTGTTGAGCGTTCCGAATGTCTCATACGCGATCTCTATGCGAGGCAGGCTGTAACCGGATTCAAGAAGGAATTTCTCTCCGAAAGAAAGCGACGACTCCATGTGCTCCCTTCTCTCCGCGGATCCCGTTTGCGAAGCCCTTACAGGTGCCCGTTCAATTGTCTGGGCGGGCATGATCAGGCTCCAGACTTGACATCGGCTGTTTTTGTCGCTGCACTCAGTGCAACGTCAAAGTCCTCCAGGATATCGTCGATGTGCTCAATGCCCACCGACACACGCACCATGCCCGGTGTGACGCCGGATTTCTTCTGCTCGGCAGGACCGAGTTGTTCGTGCGTTGTGGATGCCGGATGGATCACAAGGGTTCGCGCGTCCCCGACATTGGCGACGTGGCTGGCAAGCTGCACATTGTCGATGAAGGCCCGGCCGGCCTCAAGGCCTCCCTTCACGCCAAATACAACAATTCCCCCGAAGTGCCCCGAGCGGAGGTACGTCTTCGCGGCTTCATGGTGGGAGTGTTCCTCGAGTCCCGGAAACCAGACCCACTCAACGCGCGGATCCTTCCTGAGCCAGCGTGCCAGTGCAAGCGCGTTCTCGCAGTGGCGATCGACCCGAAGTGAGAGCGTTTCCAGTCCTTGCACGAGCAGGAAGCTGTTGAAAGGGCTCTGGCAGGGGCCGAGATCACGAAGTGTTTCCACCCGCGCCCGGACGATAAAGGCAATGTTACCAAAGGGACCGCCTTCGCCGAAGGTCTCCCAGAACTTCAGTCCGTGATATCCGGGGCTCGGTTCGGTGAAGACGGGGAATTTGCCGTTGCCCCAATTGAATTTCCCGGCGTCCACCACCACTCCGCCGATGGAAGTTCCATGGCCGCCAATCCATTTGGTTGCGGAGTGGACGACGATGTCGGCGCCGTGTTCGATCGGACGGCAGAGGTACCCACCGGCACCGAACGTGTTGTCCACGATCAATGGAATACCGTGACGGTGCGCGACATCCGCAATCGCTTTGAAATCAGGGATATTCAGCCGCGGGTTTCCGATGGTCTCGATGTAAACGGCCTTCGTCCGATCATCGATGGCCCGCTCGAAATCCGCCGGCGCGTCCCCCTGGACAAATTTGACGCCGATGCCAAGCCTGGGGAATGTCACTTTGAACTGATTGTAGGTGCCACCGTAGAGATAGGTTGTGGAGACGATGTTGTCTCCCGCTTGCGCGATCGTGGCTATGGCCGTGAATTGGGCCGCCTGGCCCGAGGAGGTTGCCAGGGCGCCGACACCGCCCTCGAGGGCAGCAATCCGCTCCTCAAAGACCGCGGTGGTCGGATTCATGATCCGCGTGTAGATGTTGCCGAATTCACGCAAACCAAAGAGATTGGCCGCATGCGTCGTGCTGCTGAACTGGTACGAGGTTGTCTGATAGATCGGCAGAGCGCGCGCACCGGTCGTCGGATCCGGTTGCTGACCGGCGTGCAGCTGCAGGGTTTCAAATTTGTAGCTTCTCTTCTTCCCGTTGGTGCTCATAAAACCCTTCCCTTCAAAAAGTAATGAGATAGTGGATATTTCATCATTGGTGTGCTTTCCATCGTGCCGATCCGACGGCCATAAAACACGAAACCCCCACCATATGGTGAGGGTTCTTTGTTGCGAACTCTACTCATCTGGCGCTTTAGCAAATTATTTTCTGTCGCTGCAAGTTGCCCTTAACTCGCGACAGCGTTTTAGCATTTTTTTAAGGTCGCTGCAAGTGGCAAATCACGACCGTCAATCAATATAACGTCCCAGACCCCACTTGTCAACCCCCCGGGGACGTTTTTTTGAGGAAGCCCCGTGGCACTGCCCGACATGGCTACCATGCCGAAATATTGATCTTGACGGCGATAACCGATAGATTTCCACAGTACGCACGCCCATCCCACGACAGCGGGTTTCATGTCCGAACGCCTTCGCGTCAGCACCCCTGGCAGGGTCTGTCTTTTCGGGGAGCACCAGGATTATCTCTCCCTCCCCGTGGTTCCCTGTGCCATCTCACGTCGCATCGCCATTGAGGGGAGCAGGCGCAGAGATCCTACGGTGCACATTCATCTTCCCGACATTCAGTCTTCGGAGTCCTTCCTTCTGGAAGATCCGCTCCTCTACATTCGTGAACGCGACTACTTCCGGAGCTGCATCAACGTTATGCGGCGCCGGGGCTTCTCCTTTTCGGGAGGATTCGATTGCGAGGTGCGGAGCAGCATCCCCATCAATGCAGGAACATCAAGCTCATCGGCCCTGATCGTGTCTTGGGTAAGTTTCCTCTCGCAGATGAGCGATCAGTCGTCCGCGCTTACCGGCGAAGAAATCGCCCGACTGGCGCATGAGGCCGAGGTGTTGGAGTTTGGGGAGCCCGGCGGCATGATGGACCACTTCTCTACGGCGTGCGGGGGAATCATCGCGATCGATTTTCAGCCGATCGACACGGTGATGCCATTGAAAGCGATCCTCAAGACGTTTGTCCTGGGGGATTCAGGCGAACCGAAGGATACCAAGTTCATTCTTGCGAGAGTCAAGAATCGGGTTCTCGAAATTCAAGATCGACTGATTGAGTGCCATCCCGGTTTCTCACTTCTCCGGGAGACTGTCGAGGGGCTCGACCGATTCTCGGCCGACCTGGACCCGGAGCAAATGGCCCTGCTGAGAGGGACTGTTCGCAATCACGAGATTACGAAGGAGGCAAGGGGAGTGCTCAACGGGGATTCGATCGATCATCGGCGTATCGGCTCCTTGTTGAACGAGCACCAGTCCGCACTGCGGGACGTTCTGCGGATCTCAACTCCGAAAATCGACAGGATGATTGAAGGGGCTCTCGATTCCGGTGCGTATGGGGCAAAGATCAATGGTTCCGGGGGCGGGGGCTGCATGTTCGCCTATGCACCGGAGAACCCGGAGAGGGTGGCCGAGGCCATTGAGCGTGCAGGGGGCCGGGCCTATATAGTCCTGCCCGATGAGGGGACGCGCATTGAACAACCCGGGGTGAGTGAATGACGGACCCGAATCTCGTTATTCTTGCCGGGGGAGTCTCCTCGCGCATGAAGAAAGTGTCGAGCGGTTCCCTCGAACCGGCGCTTCAACGGGACGCAGAGGAGAAATCCAAGTCGTTGATTGGTGTGGGGGAGGGATCGCGACCATTCCTGGATTACCTGCTCTACAATGCGGAAGCAGCCGGATACCGCGATGTCGTCATCGTTGTTGGGGAGCGCGACACTGCCATGCGCGATTACTACGGCCGGGAAGAGCGCAACAACCGCTTCCATGCACTGTCCATCTCCTATGCCAGCCAGGCGATTCCCGATGGTCGGACAAAGCCGCTCGGAACAGCCGACGCATTACTCCAGGCGCTCCGTTGGAGGCCGGACTGGCAAGGCAAGAAGTTCACGGTCTGCAACAGTGATAATCTTTATTCGAAAAGGGCTCTCGGGCTGATGCTCGGATCCAAAGCAGAGTGTGCGTTGATTGACTACGACCGCGATGCGCTCCGCTTCGCGTCCGAGCGCGTCAGGCAATTTGCCATTGTGTTCAAGGACCAGCGGGGACGGCTCCTGGACATCGTCGAAAAGCCATCGACAGATGAGTTCGCCAGAATGGGAGACAAGGAGGGAAGAGTGGGGGTTAGCATGAACATCTTTCGCTTTCTGTATGAGAGAATCTATCGGTTTCTTGAAATGGTTCCCCTGGACCCCGTCCGGTACGAGAAGGAGATCCCGACGGCGGTGATGATGATGGTCCGCGCTTTTCCCGGATGCATGGAGGCCATTCCCCTGGCGGAACACGTTCCGGATCTCACGAGCCGCGATGACATCGCCATCGTTCGGGATTATCTTCGGCAAGAGTTCGGAAACCTG
>DAIUKN010000043.1:0-11350 GCA_036848195.1 Bacteroidota bacterium | reverse complement strand
CCAATACGATCTCGGTGACAACGCTGCCGAATGTTCTCGGTGTACCGACGGCGACAGCGGCGACAAACGTGAGTTCCGCGGGATTTACCGCAAACTGGACCGCAGTCACAGGAGCCTCGAGCTACCGATTGGATGTGGCGACGGATGGTGCATTCACGACCATGGTATCGGGATACAACGATCTGAACGTTGGTCTGACGACAAGTTACGACGTGAGCGGTCTGAGTCCGGCCACACCATACCATTTCCGCGTGCGTGCAGCGAATTCTGGGGGAACAAGTGCGAATTCCAACGCGGGTTCGGTTCTCACACTCAGGAGCTACCCTTCGACGTACCTTCTGTCAACCACGAAAGGGTTTGTGACGAAAGGTTCCCTGACCGAGTATTCATCGTCCGATTATCAATTGGTGGGCTTACCAGGCAATTCGAGTCAGCTGATAAGTGGTTTCCTCAATGGACAGGAAGGATCCGCATGGGAGGTTTACTGGGATAATGGGAAGCAGGGGAGACCTCAGGATTACTACGTGAAATATGATGGTGGCTCGAACTTCGTCTGCGCGCCAGGGAAGGCGTTTTGGCTTCTGCACCTCGGTGATTGGACGATCAACGGCCGGGTGGTCAATTCGGCAGCGCTCAATGCGAACCGCGAGGCATCGATAGCTCTCACGGCAGGCCAAAAGTCGAACCTGATAACAAATCCTTTTGACAAGCCCATTTCATGGTCGAACATCACGTCTGTCAATGGGATAAAGGACTCGATCTATGCCTGGACAAGCTCCGGGTGGGTGCGTGCGGACCTTTTCGCCCCCTATCAAGGGTATCTGTTCTTCAATGATTCCAACAGGGCGTTCATTCGAGCCCCATACGACCTGACGTTGCCGAAGGTTTCGGCAGAGTCATTCGCTGATAGAGACGACTGGAGGATAAGCGTCGTTGCAAGGTCCGGTAGATTCCAGGATGAGACAACTTCGTTCGGGGTTTCAAAAGGGGCGAGCAAAGGGTTAGATAGCTACGAGCAGCGCAAGCCGCGGAGTTTTGCGTGCATTCCTGATGCTTATTTCGACCGCAAGGAATGGGATGCGGAATTCTACGAGTTTGCCACAGATGTCCGCCCGGGTGTGGATGAATTGGAGGCTTGGGAAATGAAGGTGAGATCGATGGAGAGGAAGGAAGTGGAGTTAGAGTTTGTCGGGACGGAAAGGGTTTCCGAAAACTTCGCGGTCTTTCTCGCGGATGGGACTGGGGGGCGCGTTCTCGACCTGCGGAAGAATGCGAAATATGCGCTAACGCCTGGAACACAGATTACGACATTGTGGATTCTGGTAGGGCAGCCCGATCTCGTTGCGGAAAGAGTCAAAGGGATCGTGCCGACAGAATTTGCATTGCTCCAAAACTACCCGAATCCGTTCAATCCGAGTACCACAATCCCGGTCTCGATCCCGATGCGGGGAAGAGTGGCGCTTACGATCTATAACGTTCTGGGTGAAGAGGTAGTTCATCTGTTTGACGGAATCCTTGAGCCGGGGCTCCACTTTTTTCAGTGGGACGGAAAAGGTGCCGGAGGAAATGTCGCCAGCAGCGGGATATATGTATGTCGGTTTGTCGTTGATGGATCGATGCGCAGTGTGAAGAAGATGGCAATGGTCAGATAAGGCCATTTGTCCTCCCCCCCTCGGATGAGGAAGTTCTTGAGAAGAGATTCGCGATAGGAGATCGTGTGGGCTGCGGACTCTCACAGTCAAGAGGGACTGCAGCGTAGAGGGAGCACAACCAATGGAGGCAGGTCGCAGCGTCTTTATGCAATAGAGGAGAGCCACATGCAAACTGAAACGGATCGAAGGAGGCTGCTCTGTTTCGTCGTCATAACGCTGTTGTTCCTCATGGCATCGTCTGCAGTGTCTGTGGCGCAAGACCAGCCAACTAGGCAGATTGCAGTCGAAAATCAGGAGTGGACAGTACATGGCGACACCGTCATCATTACCTATGATCTCGTAGCGCCGGCAAATGAAACATACAAGGTGACGGTCTTTCTGTGTAATGAAGAGAACCCGTCGTTCAGAATTGAGCCCGACAATGTCAAGGGCGATATAGGACAAGGGAATTTCGCGGGGAAAGGGCGTACCATCATCTGGAACTACCGCAAAGATCTCCCTTCAGGCTTGGAGGGAGGCGGCTACTACTTCACAATCACTGCCGACAGAGCGAGTGGATTCCCCTGGCTCTATGTTGGCGCAGGCACGGTGGCTGCCGCTGGAGCAGCGATCTATTTTATCAGCAAGAAGGAGGAGCAGGCGACACCCACCCCTCAGGGTGTACCTCTGCCTCCACCTAGACCTTAGGAGTTGCAATGAATATTAAATCTTTTCTCTGTTCGGTGTTGACGATCCTTGCGTTCCGAGCGGCGATCGCTCAGGTTGAGGTTCGTACGCGGAGTGGTTCCTTTGAAATCGCGGGGAAGCCGCCGATCCTGTCGTTTGAGGCCTCCTTCGTTGAACCTTCTGGTAACCGGTATCTCGATGCTGGTGAGACTGCTACTATCAAACTGGCCATTGCGAACAAAGGTGCAGGTCTTGCACGAAATGTGCTTGCAAGGTTTGAATCCCTTTTGGAGATTCCCGGGGTCGCGTTTGAGAAAGAGATACGGGTTGGAAATGTCCTTCCAGGCGAACGCAAATCTGCCACCCTGACTGTTGCTGCCGGGGAAAATGTCAAGAATCAGAAAGTGTCATTGAGAATCGACGTTCTCGAAGGCTCTGGGTACGATGCAGATGCGGTCACGATGATGTTCGAGACGCGTGAGATGGGTGTTCCCCAACTAAAAATTGTCCAGTTTGCCATTGATGACGATACGGAAGGAGAATCTCAAGGCAACAATAATGGAAAGATGGAGCGCGGCGAAACCGTTGAAGTCGTGGCCCTTCTCCGGAACATTGGCAGCGGTGAGGCCAGAGATGTGAGTGTTGATATCTCCCTCAGAGACGAAGGGCGGAACCTCTTCTTCCAGAGCCTCTCCAGGACTGTTCGAATCGGAAACTTGTCGCCAGAACAATCTGAACGAATCAGTTTCGCGATCTCAACCAACAAAAGATATACCGGAGACACGGTTCAGGTGGGTCTGCTGATCCGCGAGAAACGACCCCAATACTCGGTGAGGGAAAACCTCAACCTTGAGTTGAACAAACAGCAGCGGAGTCTGCAAGAGATCGTGGTGTCAGGCGGCGAGCGCAAACCGGAAACCGGGACCATCATCGTTGCTCCCTCTCTGGTTCCGGATGCTGATGAGGTTCCCATCGCAGCGACTCCAAAGCATGACGGTATCGCTGTGGTAATCGGAAATGGTACCTACGACAACAAGGACGTCCCACCCGTGGAATATGCAGTCCGCGACGCTGCCAAGATGAGGGAGTACCTTGAAAAGACTTTGGGCTTCACAGAGGAGAATATCATATATGAGGAGAATGCTTCAAAAGCAGCCTTTGAACGGATTTTTGGGCTGACGACAGACTATCGGGGAAAGCTGTTCAACTACGTCGGCAATAGGAAAGTTGATGTGTTTGTCTACTATTCTGGTCACGGGGCTCCCGACGTGGAATCCAAGGAAGGGTACATCGTTCCCAAAGACTGCGATCCGATGTATGTGCGAATCAACGGATACTCTCTCCGTACTCTTTACGCTAACCTGGATCGATTGCAGGCGAAGAGCATTGTCGTCGTTATTGACGCCTGTTTCAGCGGCGTTAGTGCGGGAGGATCCCTTCTGAAGTTCGCGAGTCCAATCTTTGTCAAGATTGAAAACCCGCGAATGTCGTCACGTAATGCCAGCATGTTTTCTGCAAGTGGCGCGGACGAGATCAGCTCCTGGTATCCGGAAAAGAAGCACGGACTCTTCACGTACTTCTTTCTCAAGGCTCTCAAAGGGGAGGGAGATGCAGACAAGGATGGGAATGTCACTCTGGGCGAAATTCAGAAATATGTGACTGAGAACGTTCGTTATGTCTCCAGAAGATTCAACAGATTGCAGACGCCACAGATCATCGTTGAAGACGCCAAGAAAATCGTTGTTGAGTATCGACGCTAAGGTCCTCTCTGATGATCGGGGAGGACTTCTTGAAGAACTCGCTGAGGGTTCTGAAGGATTGTACGGTGCCGGTGAGACAACGACCGCAAACGATCATCGCCGGGGCAAGTCTGATCCCGCTGAGTATCAGGGATCAGAACCTGTCCGACGCTCGCTCTGCCCGGGGTAACTCGGCCCTCCAGTCGTTCGCTTCTGTCACCCCGGGCAGAACTCCTCGCCGAGCCCAACCGGCCCGGCGAGGGATATGCCCTTATTTCAACAGCATCATCTTCCTCACCTGCACTTTTCCTGCGTCGCTCTGTAACCTGTAGATGTACGTTCCTGAGGGAAGACCTGCTCCATCGAGCCGCGTGGCGTAGGTTCCAGGCGCCTTGACCTCGTTGACCAGAGTTGCCACTTCCTGGCCAAGGATGTTGAAGACCTGGAGTGTCACCCGGCCCGCGCTTTGTATGTCGAATGTGATCGTGGTCGAGGGATTGAATGGATTCGGATAGTTCTGACGCAACTCGAACGATGCCGGTACTGTTTCAGAAAGTCGCTCGACGCTTGTAGCACCGCCCGACGGGAATGTGACCTGACCCCTGATTTCCCCCCCCGGATTAGCGGCCGTGTGGAAGTTCACATAGACCTTTCCGGCCAGTAAGGAGTCGACATTTGCATCGGTCAGCGGTTGTGTTGCATCATTGGAGGACCAGTCGCCGCTTACGCTGGCCGACGCCGCCCCTCCTGATGTTGCGATTCCCTTCACCACGGGTCCGTTTACGCCGGCCGGGGCTGTGTGGAAATGTCCTCCCGCTGTGAGCGTCCCCGTAAGCCCGTAATACGTGAAGCTATAACGCACGTCCTTCCGCTCTGCGTTCAGGACGGCAAACCCGCTTCCGCGGCCGGTGGTGGCGTTCGCCGGCACTTCCTTCGTTCCATCCAAAGTGACAGTAAACCCGATCCCGGTCTTCATGTCCATCTGACCCCGGATTTCCCCGCCTGGATGGGCAGTGGTGTGGAAATTGACATAGATTCGGCCGGACATGAGAGATTCTGCCAGGGCTGGCGTGAGCGGCTGCGTCGCATCAGCTGCATTCCAGCTTCCGGAGACTGTCGCGGATGCCGCCCCGCCGCTGGTGGCGATGCCTTTTACCACGGGGCCGTTTCTCCCGACACCGCCCGTGTGGAAATGCCCCCCCGCTGTAAGTGTGCTGGTCAGATTGATGTACGTGACTGCATACCTTGCCGATGTGCGGCTGGCGTTCAGGATGATGTACCCTGTCGCCTTTCCGTTTTCAGTGACGGCGGGAACTTCGTTGCTTCCTTCCAGCTGGGCAGCGAAGCCCGTCCCACCGGCGAGATTCAACTGCCCGCGGATTTCACCGCCCGGATGAGCGGAAGTATGAAAATTGACATACAATTTTCCGGCGATCAGTGAATCCACAAGGGCTGAAGTCAGCGGCTGGGTCCCGTCTGTGCTCTTCCACTGTCCCTTGAGGAAATTCGCCGCTGGGTCGCCGCTCGTGCCGATTCCTTTAACGACGCCCCCGTTGGCCCCAAGCCCGCCGGTATGAAAATGGCCCCCCGCTGTGAGGGTTCCGCTCAGATCGCGGTAGGTCACGCTGTATTCAATGGTGGAGCGATCGGGGCTCAGCACGATGTACCCTGTCCCTCCTGCTGTCGTTGTTACTGCAGGCACCTCCTGGGAACCGTCGAGATCTGCGGTGAAGTGCAGCGCCGTCGCGAGATTGACCTGTCCACGTATCTCTCCACCCGGATTTGCCGCGGTGTGGAAGTTCACATAGACGCGGCCGGTAAGCAACGATTCAACCAGCGCAGGCGTCAATGGCTGGGTTGCATCAGTGGACTTCCAGATTCCGCTCACCGTGTTCGACGACGGGTCGCCCGAAGTCGCAATACCTTTTACCACAGAACCGTTCCGTCCCGGTGTACCCAGATGAAAGTGTCCCCCGGCGGTCAGGGTCCCGCTTAACCCCTGATACGTGACGACGTAAGTGAGCTCGGTCCGGGCTTCGTTCAGCATGAACGAGCCGGTGCCGTTAGCAGCGGTCGTTACTGCAGGCACTTCGTCGGCCCCGGTCAGGATCGCCGTGAAGTGGATCTGCGCTGATGCGGTCGTCACCGCCAGGAGCAACGCAAAGAGGAGTAGATGTTTCATAGAGGGATTCCCTGTATAGGTTGTTATGGATTGCCAGCTGAATTTGCGCTGGCGTTTATTTCACTTTCCGGGTACAGCAAGTTTTCAGTGGCGCAGAGTGAGGGCAGAACCCAACTGCCCTGGTCAGAAGAAAGCCAACTGTGAAGATGGTCGAGCTCCCAGTTAATCCGGATCCCCGTTCCGGTCGTTATCGCGGAACGCTTCTGCAAATGACGACTTGACAAGATCGTCGATCTCCTTTGTCTGATTGAATGGATCAAGCACCACTCCGTTGGTTTGGAACCAGAGATACGGGTCGATCTTGAGTGTCACGTTGACGGTGCCGTCTTCTGAGACCGTGACAGGAGTGGACAACGGAAGCTCATGGTGTGTTGATTCCCGCGATTTGAACGTGAAAGGCGTATCGTGGTAAAGCCCCGTAACCACGAGCGAGAAACGCTGATTTCCGCTCTCTCCCGTTTTAAACGTCGAGTCGCTGACCTGCTCCGTATCCTCGGGCTTCTGGATCGTGAAGCGAATCCGGTCGTAGACGCCGGGACGAATTCGCACTGCCGCGACCTCGGTGATCTTCGCATCGAGATTCAGAGAGACGACCTGAGGTCCCGATTCGATCTCTACCGAATCCTCTGATCCGGCCTCTGAAAACTTGATCTCTTTGAGGAGGACCTTGGCCGAAATGATGTGCAGAACCTCATGATCGACTTTGCCCAGAACCGTCGCCGGAGCCTTGACACTGAGCCGGAGGTTTTCCGGAGGGGGAGGGGCGACACCCGAGTCGGTACAGCCGGACTCGCCAAGAACGAGGGCCATGACGGCAAGAATTGCGATGATTCGGAAGGTGTTCATTTCAGAAACTCTCGAAAGTATTTGGTGTATCAGGATTTGTCTCTCCCCACCATATCAACCGCCGTGCCACTCCGAAAATCGGCGAATTACGCTCACATGCGGGACTTTCCGGGCTCGCTCCCGTGGAAGTGGGGCTTCCGTGCAACACCTTCGGGGGGGCTGGGAGGGTGGAAGTGCGGCGCGTGTGCCACGTTATACCACTTTATGGGTCTACCGACTTGAAGGGTGCGTAGGATATTCAGATCGTCCCAAGCCGTGAATCATCCTTGCTCAGGCGGGCTGACAGGCTTGCCCGCGCCGTCTTCTGGCGTGGACCCGCCCGCTCTTGCGGCCGATGCGCGAGGGGTAGACATGCCGCGACAAGCCCGAGGGTTACATACTATGGCCACGGAGGCATATCGCAGAGTGCCATCGCGGTGTGGACCGCGACGGCCGAGGAATGGCTGGTGATCGGCCGGGCAGAGGCTGCACGGGACTCACCACCACAACACCGGGATGGTAATAAAGGAGGGAATTCCTCAGTCGCGGAATTTCGCCGGATCGATGTTGTATTCGGCCATCTTCCGGTAGAGGGTCTTCCGGTCGATCTCCATCAGCTTCGCAATCTGGTTGATATTGGCTTTGTAGAGCCGGAGCACCCTGAGGAGATACGTCTCTTCGGCATGCTGGGTGATGGCGGAAAGATACTCCTTGAATGGCGTATTCAGATCCATCGATCCCTCCTGGACTACAGGGATCGAATGCGAAGGTTCTCCCATCTCGGGCAGCTCAAGCGCGACGATGGTGTCTCCTGTGGTCTTCAGGATAGCCCGCTTGAGCAGGTTTTCGAGCTCCCTGATATTTCCCTTCCACCGGCTGTTCATCATTGCGGGAAACAGGTGAGGGGAAATCCTTGTCACGCGGTTTTGTGAGAGGCCTGCATGACGTTTCAAAAAATGATCCACAAGAAGAGGGAGATCGTCGAGCCTCTCCCTCAGCGGAGGGATATGGATTGGAAACACATTCAACCGGTAGAAGAGATCCTCACGGAATTGGCCTGAGGAGATCATGGACAAGAGATTCCGGTTCGTCGCTGCGACAACCCTGATGTCGACGGCAATGGTCTCGCTGCCGCCCACACGCTGAATCTCTTTCTCTTGGAGGACCCGGAGCAGCTTGGTTTGGATGTGCGGCGGTACGTCGCCGATCTCATCCAGAAAAATGGTCCCTCCCTCCGCCTCTTCGAACTTGCCGATGTGCTGTCGCTGGGCGCCGGTGAATGCGCCCTTTTCGTGTCCGAAGAGCTCGCTCTCCAGGAGTGTCTCGGCGAGTGCCGAGCAGTTGATGACCACAAAAGGCTTTTCCCGTCGTGAACTGTTGTAATGGACCGATTTGGCAACGAGTTCCTTGCCCGTCCCCGTCTCGCCAAGGATGAGTGCGGGCACATCGGTGCCGGCGACCTGCTGTACCAGCCGGTACACGTCCTTCATCTTGCTGTTCCTGCCGATAATATTCCCGAAGGCGTATACCTCCCGGACTTCTTCACGCAGGATCTTGAGTTCACGATCCTTCTGCAGCTCGTCCAGTGCTCTCTGGATCTTGATAACCAGCTCGTCGTTGTCGCACGGCTTGGTCACATAATCACGGGCGCCGGTGCGCATTGCCTCGACAGCGGTACCGATCGAGGCAAAACCGGTAACCATGATCACCGGAACCCCCGGGTACAGAGTTCTGATATGCTGCAGGAGCTCGATCCCGTTGACCCCGGGCATGACCAGATCGGACAGGACGAGATCGCACTGCTGTTCGGCCAGCTTCTGGATGGCTTCGTCCCCATTCGTGGCAACTGTTGCAGCATACCCGCGGTCTTCCAGCAATGCGACAGTTCCGACCCGGAATGCCAGGTCGTCATCAACGACGAGAATCCTCTGCTTCGCCTGTTTTGTCACGGTTCATGCCTCATATGGCAATACCACGGTAAACGCGGAGCCTTTGCCGACCGCGCTTTCAACCTCCAGGGACCCCCGATGCTGGCTGACGATTCCGTAACTGACGGAGAGTCCCAGGCCCACGCCGCTCACCTTTCCTTTGGTGGTGAAGAAGGTATCAAAGATCCGGGGGAGATTTTCTTTTGCGATGCCGATACCATCGTCCCGGACCGTCACCCTCACGGTTCCATTATGGCGCCTGGCGTAAATGTTCAGATGCCCCCCGTTCGGCATCGCATCGCGTGCGTTGGAGATGAGGTTCAGCAACACCTGCATCAGCTTGTCGCGCGAACCCCGGATGAGCGGGAGCCCCGGATCGATCTCTGAACAGAGCTCGATCTTGTTTTTCACCAGTTCAGCGTGCGTCAACGTCATTGCTTCCTCGAGCACGTCATTCAGATTTGTCGGCTTCATCTCCTCCTCGACGAAGGAACTCCGATAAAAGTTGAGCATCTGGGCGGTCAGGCGTGCGAGTCTGTTCACCTCTTCGAACGCCACATCGATGAGTTCCTTCCCCCTGCTCTCGGCCGGAAGCCGGTTTCGTGCCGTATGCAGGCAGCTCTGGATGTTATGAATAGGGTTGTTGATTTCGTGAGCCAGCTGGGCTGTCATCTTCCCGGTTGCCGCCAGCCGCTCACTCCTGACGAGGTCCTCCTGTGCCGACCGGAGCTGGCGGAGGGTCTCATCGAGGTCTTTGTTTCGCCCCAGCAGGTCTTCGTTGAGCTTCCCGAGCTGCGTAATTTTCTCTTTCAGTGCGGAACTCATTTCCAGAAATGTCTGCGCAAGCATGCTCAATTCGCCAGTGCCCTGAACACGAAGGGCGTAGTCGTAGTTTCCGCGTCCGATCTCGGTCGCTCCCTTCACCAGCTCTGAAATAGGTCGCGTCATGCTCCGCGAAATAACAAGGCCAATAATCGACGTCAGAGCAAGGAAAACCAGCGAGATCAGGCCAAATGTCCCGAGAATCGAAGCCATGGCTTGCCGGACTTCACGGCCCAGGGGTTTGATGATGAGGTAGATGACATCGCCGGAATCAGGTCGTGCCGGATGGTTGAGCCGCACTGGCGTGCCGAGGTAGGTTTCATCCGTTGTGGTGAGGGTAAGAGCATTGCCTACCGTATCTCCGGCGACATCGAAAAGATGCGTACGAAAAGGAGCAATGGCGGGGAGGAGCGCGTGCGCTTCTGCTGAATCGAGTGTTGACAGGACCGTGAACTGATCATGCAGAAGGAGCAGATCACTGTTCGTCGCACGCTTGAGCTTGGCGATGTCGGAATCCGTGATCTCGAAGCCAAGGGTCAGCGTACCCACGAGCTCGGTCTCGATCAGAATCGGCACTGAAACGACACGGTAGACGTTGCCGCGGATCGGCCATACATCTGTCGAAGCAATGTACCGAAGTGCGCCGAGAATCGTCGGGGAATCCGAAATATCCCATCGGTCATTCACGCCGCGCAGGATCTGGACCAGCGGCTGCCCTTCGCGGTCAGTAAGGATGACTACCTGGCTGAGGGTCGTCTGGTTCATTTCATGCAACAACTGGGACGCCGTTTTGCCATCGCCCAATTCGGTGACCGCGCGCAGGCGCGGGGATTCGGCGATGACAACACAGGCCCGGATGAGCTGGGCCGATTGAAGCTTCTCGTGCATCAGGACCGTGGAGAATTCGGTGTGAAGCTCCCGCGAAAAGGTCTCTTCGATTCTGCTCCGCGTCCAGTAGTTGATGATAAAAAAGGTCATAACCAGGAGACTCAGAACAACTCCCCAGATGGAGAAGAGTATTTTGTTTCGAAATGTCATTGTGCCTAATAGGCGACCGTAAGTTGAAGCACCGTCAAATTATCTTTTGGCGAGGTGCCTCCGTCGACGCGTGTTTCGCGCCTGACAAGTTTGAGCAAAACATCGCGGTCTATGAAGTACCCAACGCCACCCTCCACCTCTGTGACGCTGTAATCCCAGGGTTGCATCACCTGTCCGAGGAGTGCTTCGCCAAATCGCAAACCGCTGATTCGAAGGGCGACATAGACACGCGGTAGAATGGTGTACTTCCCCTCGAGGTAATATCCAAACACCTTAAAATCCTCGTCCCGGGTTTCAAGAGGAACAGGCCAGATATTATAGACTGCTTCGGCATCCAGGACGGCGTGTCCGCGGCTGAATTCGACATCAAGTTCCAGCGCACTCTGCCGGTAGGTATTGACATCGATGGTGCGGGCGAGTGGCCTTTCGGGTTCATACAGGTATGCCCCCCGGGCATACGAGGCACCGATCGTAAGTCCTGTCATCGGCGTCGCTGCC
>DAIUKN010000042.1:0-11387 GCA_036848195.1 Bacteroidota bacterium | reverse complement strand
GCGTGAGGACTGCGACACCTTGTGTGAGAAAAAAGAGAAGAAATCCCGCGATCCAGAAAACGAGGGTACCGGGTCCCATGCCAGCCACCACCGGGACGCTGTTGAGATTCACCAGTGCGGCGATGAGAAAGAGGGTGAGGTCGGCGCGCCCGAGGACACGGGTCAGGTGCGGCGTTTTGTTTTCCAATGGGTGCGGGAGCCTCCTTGAGAAGACAATTTCCGATGAATATTCAAGTTATTCCGTTCAAAATCAACCCTCACCTGCCGCTACCCTCACGATCTTGACGCACCGGAGAAAATCATCGATGAGCTCGACCATCCTCTGGTAGTGTGACCCCTTCCAGTAGATCCTTCCGCATCCCGGACAGCGGCGGAATTCATCGAACGATTGCCGGACCTTCGGCGGGAGGAACTCGAGCACATCCTCTTTTGGAACCGCCGTCAGAACGATATTGCAGCGGAAACAACGCGTGAACGGGGAGATGCTTGAACCGAGGTCAAACCTGTGTCCGACCTCCACCAATTGAAGGCGGGGGTCTTTCTCACGTACGACATATCCACGCATGATCTCTGGGCGCGCCAGCAGCCGCCGGTCTCTGCTCAGCAATACTCTCCCCTCGATTGCCGCCGCACCAACGAGCTCATCGTCGCTAAAGTCGTTCCTGTAGAGGGCGTCGAAGCCTAACATGCGAAGGTGGAGGGCGAGTTTCCCGAGGTGAACGTCCAGGACGAACCGGGCCACACGGAGGGGATTCGGACGGAGACGCTGTTCGCGCCTGATGTCGAAGGATTCGAAGACCGGGTACACGCTGAGCCTGTCACCCTCGCGCATCATGGCATCAAACCCGACAGATTCGCCGTTCAGGAGAACCAGATCCACGAGCGAAGAGGAGACACCGCATCTGGAAAGACACTCCGCGACCGAGGAGGAACCTTCGAACGTATGAGGAAACGGGCTGTACCGGAGCTCCTGCGGCAGCAGATCGTTCAGTTCGGCGTACAGACGGACAGTGGCAACGGGCATGGTTCTCCTCCCGTCACGCTCACTCAAGATCCGCGTCGGTGGATCGAGGCTCTACAGCTCTTTCGCGATCTTCAGAAAGCTTTTGTACGGAAGCGCGGCCCAGGTTTCAGCCTTCACGGCCCCCTTTGCCATCGTGATCATGGAGACCTTCGCGGCGACCTCTTCGTTCGGTGCCTCGTAGATGTCCATAAAATCGAAGGGGCCGAGCAGGGCATAATGCTCCACCCAGTGGACTTCTGGACACTTTGTCTTTACCGCCTGAAACCATTTCCGGCCGATGTTTTCCCGTTTATGAGGATCGCCGAGACCCTCGGACGAGAGCTTGGTGAGCAGGATGTACGTTGCCATGACATCCTCCGGGTGATATGGTGAGAATCGAACGATCGGGCAGAGCAAAAACGAAGGGGGCGAAACGTCGGCAAGGAGAACTGGCTTCTTTCCTCCGTCACGCCCCCCGGATCTGTCGAACGGCTGCTTCGCGCACCTGCAACCGGTTACGGCACTAGCCTTTTGCGCGCGCGCCGAGCTGCCGGTCAAGCATGATCAGCGGCGTGCCGCTGTCGCCGATCATCTTCATTTGCTCGACGATGTCACTCGCGTGCTTCTCTTCCTCGACCTGCTCCTTGATGAACCACTGAAGCTCGATCTGCGTGGGATAATCCTTCGCCTTCAGTGCCACCTCGTACAGCTTATGGATGGAGGCCGTGACCTTCTGTTCATGTGACAGGACTTGCTGGAAGACGTCCAGGGGCGATTTGAATTTCGCCGGCGGCCGCTCGATGGCCTCAAGAACAACATGACCGCCGCGGGCGTTTACGTAGTCGAACAGTTTCAGAGCATGCTCCTGTTCCTCATGCCACTGCTGACGCATCCATCCAGCCATCCCGGGAAGATTCTGGGCTTCGAAAAAAGACGACATCGAGAGATAAAGGTAGGCGGAGCTCAGCTCGGCCTGAATCTGGTCATTGATGCTTTCGAGAACTTCTTTGGGAAGCATTGCTGGTTGGATCCTTTCGGTTTTTGAGTGTGTGGTAAACTACCAACTCGGCGACAAAAAGTCAATTGTCCGGAGAAGTTCAAAAACAAGACGGGAAATGATCGTTTGCAGGTGCACGACCTTCTGAGTATCTTCATGGTGCGATGCGAAGGACATTGTTCATCCTCTTCATACTCCTTTCTGCCGGCGGATCGGCATCCGCACAGGTGTGGCGCCCGGCCCCGGCAACCGCCGAAAGCACCGCCTGCCAGCGGAAGGCTCTTCCTGGCGGTCGGTTTGCGGTGCCGGCAACGACGCCCGCGGGCGAGGGCGGCATCGATGTGACCTATTACGGGTTGAACCTGACGCTCAGCACGAATCCCGGATACCTCCGGGGTATCGTGACCGTCAGTGCCCTCAGTACCGTGGATACCCTCCGGTCAATCACGCTCGATCTGAGCGGAGCCATGCTGGTCGATTCTGTCAAAGTGCACGGCACGCGAACGACCCCCATCCGATTCCTCTCCGCCGTCGGCATCCCCCTCGACCGGACGTACCGGCGGGGAGAACTCGTTACCGTGGTGGTCTTCTATCAGGGCGTTCCCGGGACGACAGGCTTCGGCAGCTTCGTGTTCACGGACCACCTCGGAACCCCGTGGGCGTGGTCCCTCAGCGAACCCTATGGGGCGCGGGACTGGTGGCCCTGCGTGGATCATCCGCTCGACAAGGCCGATTCTGCCGATATCATCGTGACCTGCAATGCGGGGCTCAAGGTCGGATCCAACGGCACGCTGGTGAGCGTCACGAACAATGCCGACGGCACCCGGACACACCACTGGGCGGAGCGGTACCCGATTGCCGCATACCTCATCTCGATCACCGTCACCAATTTTGCCGAGTTCTCGAACTGGTACCGCTACGGCCCCTCGGACTCGCTCCAGGTTCTCAACTACGTTCTTCCGGAACATCTTGCCGATGCGCAGGCCGAACTGCCAAAGACTATCGACATGCTCAAGATTTTTTCGGACGCCTTCGGGCTCTATCCCTTCATCAAAGAGAAGTACGGTCATTGCGAGTTTGGATGGGGAGGCGCGATGGAGCACCAGACGATGACCTCGACGACGACGTTTGCCGAAAACACCATCGCCCACGAGTTGGCACACCAGTGGTTTGGCGACCTCATCACCTGCGCGAATTGGCCGAGCCTCTGGCTCAACGAGGGTTTTGCAACCTACGGGGAGGCGATCTACCGCGGAGCGAGCTACGGAGAGGCGGCTTACCAGGCCCATATGCGAGGAAAGATGGATCTTGCGCTTCACGCCGAGGGGACACTGTATGTTCAGGACACCACGAGTGTCCGAGAACTCTTTTCCAACCCACGCGTCTATGCCAAGGGGGCTTCGGTCCTGCACATGTTGCGCCATGTCCTCGGCGACTCCACGTTCTTCCGGGCGCTTCGCCGCTATGTTGCCGACCCGCGTTTCCGATTCAAGACGGCTCTCACGGAAGACTTCCAGGGTGTCTGTGAGGCGGTCTCAGGAAAACAGCTCTCCTCGTTCTTCGGTGAATGGGTCTTTGGAGAGAAGTACCCGATTTACAGCGCCGAGTGGTCCGCCAGAGCTGACAGTCTGGAATACCATGTCCGCCTGACCATCACTCAGTTTACCCGGACCAACAACCCGTCCTTCTTCACGATGCCGCTGGACGTGCGCTTCTCCTCCGCAGGAAAGGAGACCACCATCGTGCTTCTTCACACATTCAGCGGTCAGGAGTTTGACATCCCACTCCCCTGGAAGCCTGACCGGGTCGAACTGGACCCCGGAGGGTGGATCCTGAAAGAAATAATGGCTCCCCAGCCCCTCCTGCCCGCAGAAGCGCAGCTCGAGCAGAATTATCCCAATCCATTTAACGCAGGAACCCGTATCTCGTTCACTCTCCCCCACCGGTCGGCAGTGACTCTCAAAGTCTACAGCATCCTGGGAGAGGAAGTTGCGACGCTGATCGATGAACGGCGGGAGGCAGGCCCGCAGACGGTCCTCTGGAACGGCCTCACCGGGAATGGACGACCGGCCGCTTCGGGCACGTACATATACCGGCTCACATCAGCATCTGGATCGCTGGCCCGCAAGATGATGGTCATCCGATAAACCGAAGAGAACAATGGCTCACCTTTCACAAACCGCATTCATCACCGGCGCCTCATCAGGCATCGGGGCGGCATTCGCACGGCACCTCGCGGCAGAGGGGTACAACCTGATCCTCCATGGGAGAAGGCGCGAACTTCTCGAGGGGCTCTGTATGACCCTGTCGCGAGACCAGAACGTGAAGGCAGAATCCATTGTCGCGGAGCTCTCCCGGTCCGACGAGGTGCGACGGTTGGAGGACCGGATCCGGAACACTCCTGATCTTGCCCTCCTGGTCAACAATGCCGGATACTCATCGCTCAAGAATTTTCAGGAGGAAGAGATCGACGGACAGGAGAACATTATCCGCGTTCATGTGATCTGCAGCGTCCGTCTGACCCATGCCGCCATCCCGGTGATGCTGGCCCGCGGTGGAGGGTCGATTATCAACGTCTCTTCGGTGGCTGCATGGATGGTCGGTCCCGGCAGCGTCACGTACTGTGCCACCAAGCTGTACCTGAACAGCTTCACCGAATCGTTGCACCTCGAGCTGCGTGACTCCGGCATCCGCCTTCAGGCGCTCTGCCCGGGGTTTACGGTGAGCGATTTCCATAGGCGATTGGGACTCGACACGAGCGGGGATTTCTTCAAGCATTTCATGAGCGCCGATGCGGTAGTCGCGAAGTCGCTTCGCGACCTGAAGCGCGGTAGGGTGATCTGCATTCCGGGAACGCGTTACCGGCTGGCTGTCATGATCGCGCGACATCTCCCTCGGAAGGTGTTCTATTGGGTTGCGGAAACGTTCAGGAAAGTGAACAAACAACGGAGAGGAAAACCGCTCTGACCGGCTTCACGCAAGCCCAGCCACAGCTGGACGGTCCTGTTTCTCCCGGGAGTTCTCTGACCGCCAGTTCTTCACCGCCCCCTTGATCGCATCTTCAGAGAAATCTTCTCCTGCTCCTTTCCTCGTCAAACCCGGGGACTCTCCGTCAGAAGTAAACCGGAGGCTCATGCTCCGCCGGATCGCGTGCGTGCCGATGTTGAGATGCAACGATACTCATTCGCTGTACGGGACGCCCCCGGAGATCCATTCCGGAGCGGGAGTGCCTTTGAGGTAATGGTCAAGGTACTCCTTCATTCTCATAGCGTAGTCGAGTTTGTTGGGATACTGTTTCGGATGATGCGGCCCTCCGCGATATTGCAGCATCACACACTCCTTGCCGAGCCGCCGCATCGCGAGATAGAGCTCAACACCCTGCGACCAGGGCACTGCGTCGTCTTCATCGCCGAACTCGATGAGCAGGGGCGTCGTAATGCGGTCGGCGAAGAAGATAGGGGAGTTCTCTATGAAGAGATCCCGCTTCTGCCACAGGCTCCCGCCGATCCGACTCTGATCCTGCTCATACAAAAACTGTCGCGCGAGGCCGGACTCGAGCCGGATTCCACCATAAGCGCTGGTCATGTTTCCCACCGGCGCTCCGGCAATTGCCGCGGCGAACATCTTCGTCTGCGTGATAACAAAGGCTGTCTGATAGCCGCTCCAGGAGTGGCCGTGGAGCGCAACGGCTTTGGGATCAGCCACACCGATATCGATGAGCTTCTGAACCCCAGGGACGAGACATCGAACAGCCGATCGGCCGGGATGCCCCACTTCATAGCGGATGTCAGGAAGAAAGATGGCATAGCCGTTGCTGGCATACAACGGAAAACAGGGGCGGTGGTTGACGACTACCCTGGGGAAATCATAGAGCAGCTGTGAGGAGCGCTCGTAATAGTAGACGAAGACGGGGTATCGCCTGCCGGGCTCATAGTTCCCCGGTTTGATGAGGACTCCCTGCAGAGGTTTGCCGTCGGCGCTCTTCCACTCCACGAGCTCAGCGCTCCCCCAGGCGAACTCAGAGATTTGCGGACATGCGTCGGACACCTTCCGTGGTGTCGAGAACTCCCGCGGGCCGACCCAGAGATCCGGGAATTCATTGTAGCTCTGTCGTGTGAAGAGCAGATCACCTGAGCGCCTCGCCCTGGCAATCGGGCTGAATTTCTTCGGTCCGCCGGCCAGGCTGTCGACGCCCTTCCTGCCAATGGCAGCCGCGTACAGGCCGGTCTGCTTATACCGGTCATTGTACCCGGTGAGGAGAAGGCGTTCTCCGTCGCGAAAGTATTTCTGTTCGGGGTCCAGCTTCTGAACTCGAAACGAGACGGATCGGCGTCTTCCTTCTCCACCCGTGAGGGGAAACGCCATTCCGTCTCCAGTAGAAATCTCCCAGACATCAAACTTGTCATATACCAGGATCGCGCGATCACCTTCCACCCAGCCCGCTATCCCGTACCCCGGGGGAGGAGCGGGGGTATCATGATCTTCGTTGGCAAAGGGAACGCCCAGCCTGGCCGTCAGATTTCGCGTTGTCGCGTTGTGTACATCATACAGGAACCAGTTTCCCTCCCTGTAATATGTGGCAAAGCCGCCATCCGGGGAGAGGTCGGCACTACCCCTCAACCGCGAAGCGAACTTCACACGCGATCCGTTCCTGACGTCAACGACGTATGCGTCGACGTATTCCCCGTCCCACGTCAACTCTTTCAGGTATGGGACGTCGGACCGCCCGAGCAGGGCGCGTCTGCTGTCGCCGACGGTGAGGTAGGGCATGGCTGAGTCGGCGAGAAGGACCACGCCCTTGTTGTCAAGATGGTACACTCCTCTAAAAAGCTGATCCTTGACCTCCTTCCATCGCTTCTTCTGATTTGGAACGATGCGCGCGTCGTTCCAGTGCCAGACGTTCACCCCGCGATTCTTGAGGATCGCATCCACGTCGAAAAGATCTGCTTCTGTACCTGTTGTGTCGGCGGGCTTTTCGGAAGAGGAACCATCCGGATGAAAACCGAAGAAGAGCCTTTCGCCGTCCCTGGACCAGGCCAGGTCGTTTTTGGACGGGATCATCCACCCTTTCGGCACATTGCCGGAAGACGTTATTGCTGCGGCTTCGTCTGTCTCTTCCTTCCAGAGCCAGAGGACAGCCGGGCCCGGTTGGTCTTTGCCGTCGAGCGCCGCTGACACCCAGGCGAGGTATGCCCCGGACCGGTTCCAGGACAGGTTGGTGCAGAGAAGTCGTTCACCCCTGATCAGACTCTTCCCTCTGGATGGGTCCGTCCGGAGGTCTCTGCATACGAGACCGTTCTCCTTACCCGAGGAATCCCCGACGGCATAGGCGATGAATCGCGCCGTGGTGTCGAAGGCGAATGTCAGCACAGACGGAATTCTCCATTCCTTCCCGGTCGCCAGTTCCCGCAACACAAGGTCACTCCCGACATGGTCGTTCTTTGGTTTTGACGGTTTCTTACAGGAATCAGGTTTTTCTTCGGGAGCGTAGTTCAGAAGGGCCATCCATCGGGAATCCGGAGAGAATGCGAACGTGGTGATTCGCCGGAAGGAAAGGGTATCGCCATTTTCGGTGTTCAGCAGCGCGAGGCCGGGTTTTGGCTTTTCCTGGTCGCTCTTCTTTCCTTCGGTCTCTGCCGCTCGTGGTTTGACACTGGTGGCGACCCAGCGGCCGTCGCGTGAAAAAGTTGGCGAGCCTCCCCGATCGATGGTATACAGGATCGACGAGCGGGTCGACCGGATGCACGCTTTGCCGTCGCCCCGGTCCGGCTGAAGAGTCCAGGCTACCCAGGCACCATCCTCGGAGATCACCGGACTTTCGATCGCAGGGAATTTCATCGCATCAGTGAAGGTCAGAGGTTTCTTGGGTTGTGCGTTGCCGCCAAGGAAGGCAATGAGGCTGAAGACAAGAAGCACCGGCACAGAATGTGCGCGGGTGAATAATCTGAGTTCCATGGAATCCAGGTTTGGGAGAAGTGGATTTACGAGTCTGCTCAACGAGCGTAAGGAAGGGACATGGTACGCGCAGATCCCGACGCGAAGATCGGGGCCCGGATGAGTTGTAACCCGGTCGGTTCAGATTCCGTCGTACAGAGCCTCCAGCAGGCTGCGTGCCTGATCGGCGAGCTCCGGGACAACATACAGATCAGCCCCCTGCGGAAGCCCTCCAACGCCGCCAGCACCGAGAATGCCGGCATCGGGCGACTGGATGACCGAGGAGATTCCCTCGTGATCCAGCGTCTGCTGCGCGTGCTCGGCGAACATCCTGTCCGGAAAGTTTTTGACTTTGACAAGCTTCTCGAGCATCAGTCCTTGTTCACCAGATAACGTTTTACCTTTTGTGTTGTCGTCTTCTCAAACTCCCTGTCCCGAATATGGAATTTCCGGATCTGCTTGAAAGAGGCGACCTCCTGGTTTACCTTCGCAATCTCTTTGCCGATGATCTCCTGCATCAGCTGATCGGTGATCTGTACACCCTTCGTCTCCGACAATTCGATGAAAGCTTCGGCGTCGACAACGACCTGGACAGCGATAACCTCGCCCATTTTCGCATCCTGCTCTCCATAGACCATGGACTCAAGAACGTAGGGACTCCGATTCAGCAGGTCCTCGATCTCCTCCGGGTAGACGTTCTCCCCGCGCTTGGAGATAATCACATTCTTCTTGCGTCCGGCAATGTGGAGGAACCCATCAGCGTCCCGAAATCCAAGATCGCCGGTTTTGAACCATCCACCTTCAAAGGTATCCGCCGTCGCCTGCTCATTCTTGTAGTACCCGAGCATGACATTGGGCCCCCGGGCCCAAATCTCTCCCACGCCCACCTCATTCGGATTGTTGATCCGGAGCGTGACCCCGGGGAGCGGCATGCCGGCGGAATCGTCCTTGAAGAACTGCAGATGGTTCAGGGCTAGAATCGGCGAAGTCTCGGTCAGGCCGTATCCCTGAATGAACGTGAACCCGAATTCACGCAGTCCCTTGGCAACCATGGGATCCTGGGCCGCGCCGCCCGCCACGAACAGGCGGATGGCCCCCCCGAACCGGTCATGGATCTCCTTGAAAATCGCGCGTTTGGAGCTTTTCCACCCGATCTTCTCGAGGATTTCGGTCGCCTTGATGAGTGGGCCGATCAGAGCGGATGTGACTTTCTTCTCATGAATGGATTTGTAGATCCGCTTGAACATCTTGTCGTACAGCAGAGGCACCCCAAGGAGGATCGTGGCATGCGTTGTCTGCAGATCTTCCACAACAGTCTTCAACGAACGGGCGTAATGGACCGAAGAACCGCTATACAGAGGGCAGAGCATTCCGCACGTACATTCGTACGAGTGGTGCATCGGGAGGACAGACAGGAACCGGTCCTCCGGGTTCATCCAGATCATGCTGGTCATGCTCATCAGGTTGGAGGCGAGGTTTTTCTGACTCAGCATGACCCCCTTCGCCCGCCCCAGCGAGCCCGACGTGAAGATAATCTCCGCCATCGCGTTCGGATCAATCTTGGGAAGCGCTTCCGGCTCGCACCCGGGGCTCTTTTCGATCAATTCCCGCATCGAGTACGATCCGCCGCGAATGCGTGCGGGAAGGTCCATGTTGACGTAGAGTTTCAGTTTCTTCATGGACGAACGGCGTTCCCCAAAGATCGGTTCAAAGCTGTCCGAGAAGATAACGGCGGCCGAGTCCGACTCGTGAAGAATGTTGAGAATCTCGTTGATGGTGCGGTTGCGGTCAATCGGGCAGGCGACGTAGTTGAAGCACATGCAGGTGAGGTAGCTCAGCCCCCACTGCACGCGGTTCTCGCCGATGATGGCGACGTGACTCCGCTCCTTCAGGCCCAGTTTGCGGAGTGCCGTCCCCAGCCCGAGGATATTCCGCAGGAGCGCGGCGTATGTCAGCTTCGGGATGGGCGTCTCTTTGAGGTCTTCAAGAGCGAGCTTGTCGCCGTAGACGCGCGCTGATCGCAGAACCATTTCCTGGATCGTGGAAATCTCTGGGACGGTGCTCAACTTGATGTCGCTGCGCATGGTGCCTCCACTTCAGTGAATCGGTGAGTGACGCTTCCGTCAGAGTTGCACCGGCGTCGCCATCGTCGCGAGCCGCTGTGCCGAGGCCTTCTCGACATCCGCATGCAGGCTGTTCCCGTGCGCATCCATGGTGACGATTGCCGGGAAGTCCTTCACACGGATATGCCACATCGCTTCCGGAATCCCGAATTCGAGGAAATCCACCCCATCGACCTCGGTAATGCATTTCGTGTAATACTGAGCCGCCCCTCCGATGGCATTCAGGTACACCGCGCCATGCTCTTTCAGGGCCGCGAGCGTGCGCACCCCCATGCCTCCCTTGCCGATGACAGCGCGAATGCCAAACTTGCGAATCACGTCAGCCTGGTACGGCTCTTCCCGGCCGCTGGTCGTCGGGCCGGCTGCGTTCAAAAACCACTTCTCCCCTTTCTTGAGTGCCACCGGACCGCAGTGGTAGAGTGCCGAACCCCGAAGGTCTAACGGGGCATCGTGGGTCATCAGGTAATGATGGAGGGAATCCCTGCCGGTATGCATGGTGCCGCTGAGCAGGACCACGTCCCCGACCTTGAGACTCCGGACCTGCTCTTCCCCCAGCGGAGTTGTGAGGGAAACCTCACGGCCTGTCAGGGGGAGGCCCGCGTCCCGGGCCATGCGAATGGCCGGCGTTTCATCCCTGTATAACCACTGCTTGATAGCGCCCGTCTTCGCGTCAAGGACGACGCCCAGACGACGATAGGCCCAGCAATCGTACGCGACGGAAACAAAGTAGCTTGCCGGGAGGCGGTTGTAGACACCAACCTTGCAACCGATGAGCGTAGACTGGCCGCCAAAACCCATCGTACCGATCCCGAGCTTGTTGGCATTCTCCATGATGTAGCTCTCGAGCTTTGCCAGCTCGGGGTTCGGGTTGATGTCGTCCAGGAGCCTGAAGAGTTGCTGTTTCGCGTAGTGGAAGCCGCTTGCCCGGTCTCCCCCGATCGCCACTCCGATTGCCCCGATGCTGCAACCGTGCCCCTGAGCCTGCCAGACAGCGTGCAGAATGCATTTGCGTACACCCTCCAGATTCCGGTCGGCCCTTCCGAGATTCGGAAGATCCACGGGGACCGAGTACTGGATGTTCTTGTTCTCGCACCCTCCCCCTTTCAGGATCAGGCGCACCTCGATGTCGTCCTTTTCCCACTGGTCGAAGTGGATCACGGGAGTCCCCTCGCCGAGATTATTCCCGCTGTTCTTCCCCGTCAGCGAGTCGACCGAATTCGGGCGGAGCTTCCCCTGCTTTGTCGCTTCCGCAATCGATTCACGAATCTGCTCCTTCATGACCATCTGGTTGACGCCCACCGGAGTCTTGATCTCGAAGGTCGGCATGCCG
>DAIUKN010000041.1:0-11404 GCA_036848195.1 Bacteroidota bacterium | reverse complement strand
CCTGAATGGGGTTCAGGGGGTCGAGGGTTCAAATCCCTCCGCTCCGACGAGAAATAAGCAATTCCAGTTTTAGTGGGCACTCATCTGGGCACTCGCCTCCACGAATAACGGAGGCGTTCGTGTTTCTATCGAAGCGTTCCCACGGCGTTTACTACCTCTACTACCTTGATGACCTAGGAAAACGTCACAAGGTCTCCACACACTGCAAGCGGAAGTCCGACGCCCTCAAGTTCATCCAGCAGTACAAACTCTCCGAAGGGCAGAAGAAGGCGAAGCTCCAGCGTGTCCTTCTGAGCCAGTTTGGAGAATCCTTTCTCTCCCACTCCAGGAATATCCACAGGCCGAAGACACAGGAGAGCATTCGGACGTCACTCCGAGAGTTCCAGCGCGTTGTAGGTGATCTCCCGCTGCATAAGATCGGCGTTCGGGAGGTTGAAAAGTTCGTGGTGATGATCGACTGCCTGACAGTCTTCGACTGCAGGCGACTCGACAAGCTCTGATCCAACGACATATGATACCTCCGGCAGGTGGATACCAGAAAATACCCAAATCTTTCCTAGGTATCAGGTGATACAAACCTACGATAGCGTCCTCGGATGCATCACCAGTATCAATTCTACGAGCAGAAAACGTTACGTGAATGGGCGTTTTCCCGAGGATCTCACCAGAGCCGATGTCTGACATGGGTGTGGAGGAGGGGTCGGAGGTCAGAGAACCGAAATGCTACAGGCTCCAGGTCCGTGGAGCATGGAATCTGGAGCCCGCAGTAGTCCCGGAAGGGAAGTGTTCTTCTACCCTAGAAGTAGACCGAAAGCGTCAGGGCCGCGCTGTTGGCCGATCCCAGGCCGAAGCCCGAGGTTGTCGGACCGTCTACGGTCACTGTCGTAGCGGTAGTGCTGGATTCGGTCTCGCCGGAGGTACGTCCGTAGCCCAGCCGGTATTCCCCGGAGAAGCTGATATTTTCCCAGGGGAACCACTCTACACCCAGTATCGCCGCGAATCCGAGGACGGTTGAGGACTGACGATACGCCTCGCCGCTATCGAAACCGGCGCCGAGACCGCCGCTATTCCCCTCCCTCTTGTCTGACGTCGATGTAAGGCTGAACATGCCGCCGACATACGCCACCACCGTTGTAGTCTTGGCGACATTGTAGGTAACGGCCGGCGCAACGGTGAACTCGGTGTGTGTAAGCTTGCTTTCGGCCAGCCTGTTCACTGGGAGTGGGCTCTGCGTGTTCTTGTCAGTCTGCGTGGACGTGCGGAACCCGAGCGAGAGGCGGAGCGCCAGATCCGATGCGATATAATACTTCGCTCCAAGCCCGCCGCCGTAGTTGCCAGCCGCAAGGTTTGCCAGCCCGCCGAGATCAAACAGCAACGCCTTGGCTCCCGAATGCGTCAGGGGCTTCGGATCGCCGGCGAGAGACACCGTCGTTATGATGAGCAGAACAAGCACCAGAACTGCCAGACGCTTCATACCAACCTCCGTAATGAGTTGTACAAAGTTTCAGAAGATGGCTTACATAGTGTCCCCCCAAACACCATCTCAGGTCAACTGCTTTGCATTCGTTGCCCTTCTAGAAAGCACACGATGTATGCCAGCGAAAAACCATGAGTTTTCGTTAGGAATCGGGGTTCCCCTATTACCGATCTGTGTAAATTCTGCCATGCCGGGCATAGGATCGATCTGTCATGACTGTGGCCGAAGGAAAAATGAAAGCCTCGGTACTTCGAATGAAGGAAAAGTGTGAATAGTAAAGCAGAGTACGAAAACGCACAGTCGGTTGTTTGGTCAGAACGGTCACTTTCCGGATTCCCTCGAACGTTTGGAGAATCGGAGTACTCAACCAAGCAACAATAATCAGATACTCCGTCCCTTCGGGATGGGCCGACCGACTTGAGTTGGTCGAGCCTCGATCCGCGGAAGCAGATCGGGACCTCGTCCCCGGAGCGGGACGGGCAAATTCCAATGATGTCACGTTAAGAGTGGATGACATGCTTGGCCGTGAAGTGTCTGTGCCGGTGAACGAGTGGAAGGCGCCGGGGAGGGAGCGTGAGGGGGTGATGGAGGAAGTTGCCGGGACGCTGGGTTCTCTGCTTTCGCAATGCCACCGGCTCAGCCGGTGGAACCGTACGTCGTTCGCCCTGTTGTCGGCATCCGACGGGGCAGTATTGAAAGCGAGAGTGAACGGATTCCGATAGCTCACTCCTCTGCCAGTACGGTCATGCTCCGTGTTGACAACAAACCCGCAGTCAGGTTCTCCCTTGGGAGTAACGGCTCATCGTATGCTAATGTGGCCCTTGGAATCCTTTCTTCGTCATGGGGCGAAGAGCCATTCTTGAATGTCGTGGTCCACCGCTGCATCCGGGAGCGGATCATCGCCCACGAGAAGGCTGATCTGAAGCGAACGCCACATCCTTCACCTTCAACACGACAAACGTGATATCATCATTGTGTGGCCTTCCGTTGCTCCATGTTTCACCGGCTCCTGTCAGGTGCTCGATGATAGCATCCGGGGACACTTCAACCGCTTCCTTGAAGAGTTCCTTGACCCTCGGGTATTCCAGGGTCTCGTCACTTTGATTGAAGAGCTCCGAAAGGCCGTCCGACATCAGAAGAACTGTATCTCCAGGAGCCAGGGCGGTTTCCTTCTGCATGTACGGAAATCCAACATGCGCTCCCAGTGGCATCCCTTTGAGGATCACTTCCTCAACGGACCGGGAGTTCTTCCTGTAGATGAGCAACGGGGGCATACCTGCCGATGCAACGGTCATCCGGTCCTTTGCCACATTCACAATTGTCATCCCCATATAGAGATTGCCCAGGTGCATGTCTTTGATTGTCTTGGTGCACTTGTCAAAGAATGGAAGGATCTCCAGACTACTCCCGAATGCGCTGAAGAGACCCTTCATCGCGGCAACCATTGTTCCGGCTTTCATACCGTGACCGGTGGCATCACCAACAGCAACGGTCAATGTACCATCTTCGGCGACGTAGAAATCATAATAGTCACCACCAACCTCCGTTGCCGGCTGCATGTAGACCGCAATATCAAGATAAGGCACTTGTGGCAGGTCTTTCGGCAACATGGAAAGCTGCAACTTCCGGGCTTCCTCAAGTTCTTCGGTCTTCCGAACATTGTCTGCCTCAAGTAACTTGCGAGTGACCTCTTCATCTTTCGCACGTCGCTCCTGCTCGAGTGTCTTGAGAGAAAGTTGCTGAACCTGGATGAGCTGTTTTTCGAGGTTCTTGCTTTTCCTCGCCGAATCACGGGAGAAATCGATGGATACCAGTATACTCAGGGCGAGAAGTCCGTACGGATACACGACTTTTTGGCCACTGATGCTCGGCACGAAGCGCAGGCCCATAAGAATCTGGTAGGAAAGAGCTACCATAAAAACAGCAAAACCAATCGCAGTCAGCCACCTCGTCCGCCACTTGGCAAATCCTGGGAAGAAGAAGAGACGGAACGTCTCCAGCGCCGCCAGGCCGATCAACGCGTAGAGCAGATACCCTGCCCACCGCTCAGTCGGCTGCACCAGCCCCCAGACAGTCAGTAGAACAGTCGCAAGAACAAAGAAAGAGATCTGACTGGGAATTCTCCCGTATACACCGGCATAGACGGTGAGCATGCCGAACACGATGGATGGGCCAAGGGCCAGTCCTATGATAGTACCATATGTCACGAGATGTGCTACGGTCGAGCTAAATGGCCCTGAAAAATCCGCGAACGTGATGGCTCCCCAGCATATCAAGAAAAGAGCGAAGTAGAGATTCTCTTTGGCCTTGGGATAAAACAGAAAGAGAAGAATGTGCAAGAGAGCGAGAACAATGGGCACAATAGTGAAGAGCATCTGATAGACTGTAAAATTGCGGACATCGCCCGTCCGATTGGTGATCCACGAATTCAAATCTTGCGCAATGGCACACCCGAAGCCAGCATTGATCCCGTACCGGTTGAAAAAAGTGGTTGAGAAATTTGAATACCTGATCGCGAGAATGTGATCTTCCTGGTTTCCAAAAACAACATATCGGGGATCTCTTTCCCAGAAGCGCTCCTCGTCGGCCTCGGATGTCCCGACTTTTCCAAAGCTATAGAGCAATTTTCCGTCGAGGTAGACCTCCGAAGCGCCTGATTGATTCATAAGCAGAGCCAGCGGAACTCCCCAGAGTGAAGAGTCCACGGCAATGTGAATCCTGAACCATCCGATTCCATCCCAACCGGTCTCCGGTTTCCGGGTGGAAAGAATCATGGGATACGTGGCTTCCCAGGGACGGTCATCGAAGAGAAGATTCGCCCACTCTGCATGATCCCCCATCTGGTATTTGAAGTTCTCGAGCTCAATATACCCTCGTGTGTGTTTCTGGAAACGCGCCGCAGACAGGTACGTTTTCCCCATGAAAGCAGAAGGGTCAATGGAGTTTGCACGAATCAACTTCAGCTTGTGATCGGGCTCGAATTGCACAGTTCCCAATAATTGGGGTGTTGTCCAGACTTCATCAGCCATTCCTGCCGACCACTGAATGGACCCGTCTCTTCTTTCGGAATCATTGTCATGCACCGACACCGACATCCCGAATCGCTTCCCCGGACCAACTGCTACCATTTTGCCGTCAGTTCTGATCCAGTCCCAGGCAAGGCGCATTTCAAGCCGATAACCGTCGGCGGTTCTCCGTCGCGCGTAGTTCGCTGGTGACGAAGCCTCAGGGGGCAGATGACCCTCGGCGGGAAGATTCTCGACCCCCCGCAGGTTGTCGACGCCTTTCAGGTTTCCGGCATTCAAGCTGTCGAGTGCCGACAGGCGCGCATTGACAATCCCGGCCCACGCCTTTTTCGATGGGTCCGGGTCAAATTTCAGTTCAAGACAATCATTCTGCGGTTTCGTCACATTGTTGACAAGGACCAGATCGTCCCTTATCTCCGCATATATATAGAAGTAGCTCTCGTCCCATGCGAACCAGACATCGGCCGAAAGGTCGCTCTCGCCAGCAGGTTTGGGACCACTGACCGGCAAGAAGTCCGTGTGTGGAACATGAACATATCCATCAGCAGGTCCGGTCAGCTTCGTATAGAATGAGTCTTTCTGGGCGTCAATGGCGATAGAAAACTGGGTAAGAACGGGGGTGTGGGAGAGGGACGATAGGAGGGCGATGAACAGGATTGTCTTCCTCATAGGCGGGCCTCTTTTTCAATCCGCACTTTCCTGCTTGGCATCCATACTATTATACGATGGAATTTGGGCCATGTTGTCCCCAAAGGGAAGATACACAACTGCAAAAAAAGGGTAAAGTGGGACATCCGGCGTGATCAGTCCATGCAGGGATAGACCCGATCGACAGCAGATTCTCAAGTCATCGAGAGGATCGGGAGCATACGACCATCCGGATCTGACGGTACTCCCCGGGGAAATGTATCTGGACTTCCCTTGCTCCGCGAAGGGAACCAGGTCGTTGGGAGAAGAAAACAAGCGATTGATTGTTGAGCATAACGCCACCCGGCAATTGCACATCGTTCCGTGCCATCGGAACGGGACGGGAGCCGACTGGGGTTCAGATCAAAGCATTCAATTGGACGCAGGGTTCAACTCTCGTTCCACCGTGCCAGAGGTGCAACGGGACGGACGGCCCGACAATGAAGGCGTATGGAGCAACAAACAGCCAAAGCACCCGGAAAGGGGCGCTTTTGTCCGTCGAAAGAAAAAGAACGAATCAATTAGGAATTGATCGGAGAATTGACCATCTTCTATCACGTTAAACACAGTACACCGCTTGTGTTGTCCTGCTGATGAACCGTACGAGTCCTTCCAAGGTCGCACCGCCATCATTCAGAAAAGCGAAGTGGCGTACACCTTGCCCGGCGGTTGAGCCGGGTCGACTCACATACACGAAAGGACGTGTTCCATGGAAAAAGGAACAGTCAAATGGTTCAACGCAGGAAAAGGGTTCGGTTTCATCTCTCGCGAAAGCGGCGACGATGTGTTCGTTCACTTCAATGCGATTACGGCAAGCGGCTACAAGTCCTTGAATGAGGGCGACAAAGTAGAGTTCGAAGTTGAGAAGGGTCCCAAGGGGCTCGCAGCGGCGAACGTTACTGTCGTCCAATAGAATCAGGAACATGCTGTAACAAAAAAACCCTGCTCACGAGGCGGGGTTTTTTGTTTGGTGTTCGCTTTACCGGCGGTAACGGGAAATGAATTCCTCCACTTCAGGTATTCCCCCCTGAAAGATGAGATACCCGTTGCTCTGCTCACGCTCCGTGATCTCGCCGGCGACAGGCGTCATCATGATCTCCCGGATCCTGGCGAGGTCTTCTGTCTGCCCGAGCGCCCAACCAAGCTTCATGTAGGCGACCTCGGGCAGCATGTTCGCGCCGGGGATGACCCCGAGCTCCATCATGTCCCGGCCGGTATCGTAGACATACATCTGGACATATCCCCAGAGCGTCTGCACCGTCATGTACACGGCGATGTTGTTCTCTCTCGCCCGCTTCAATGAGGGGTAAAGAGGCTTGTTCACATGGCCGAGCCCCGTTCCGGCAATCACAATTCCCCGGTACCCGTTATCGATCAAGGAATCAATGATATCCGGCTTCATGTTTGGATAGTAATACACGATGCTGACCTTTTCTTCGAACGCGGTATTGATCACCACGTTCCTGTCAGTCCTTCTCCTCTTGTAGTCCTGCCGCAACGGCCTGATCGACTCCCGGCTCACCATCGCGATGGGGATATCCCCGATGGTGCGAAATGTCGAACGATAGCTTGAGTGCATCTTCCGGACGCGCGTTCCCCGATGAAGAAGTCCATAGACATCGGACGTCGGGCCGAACATGCATACCATGACTTCTGCGATATCGCTCTCGGCAGCAGTCTTCACGCTGTGCATCAGATTGAGGGCCGCGTCGGAGGACGGACGGTCGCTGGATCGCTGGGAACCCACCATGACAATGGGCACCGGGGAATTCTGGACCATGAACGAGAGGATGGCGGCAGTATGGTGCATTGTGTCGGTCCCGTGGCCGATGACAATCCCCTGAACCCCGTTCTCGATTTCCCGGCCGATTGCCTTCGCGGTGCCGATCCACTGCTCAGGACCCATGTTCTCGCTAAACACGCCATAGAGCTTCTCGGTCTCGAGATTGCAGAGGTCGGCAAGCTCGGGGACCGAGCCGTACAGCTCACCCGGTGAAAATGCGGGGATTACCGCACCGGTCCGGTAGTCCAACCGGCTCGCGATTGTCCCGCCCGTTCCAAAGAGCTTGACACGTGGCTTCTTCGGATCATAGGGAAAAGCTTTCTCGGGTATCTTGTAGTGTGCTTCCTTCCGGCCATGGACCGTGATAGCCCGGACGTTCCCTGCTGCAACACCGATGTTGTACCCGCTCTGGAGTTTCATGACGATGTGGTGCGGGTCTGCTGTCTCTGATCGGGGAAGGATGATGCCGGCAAACCTCCCCTTGTCGGTGCGGATCTCCACATCACTCCAGACCTGGGCATCGAAGGATTTCAGTGTCTCGAGTGCTTCGCCCCGGTATCCTCTGTACGTGTCGGTCATGGCCGTGTCTCCTCCTGAGTCCCCGCAAGCCGCCTGGCAACATCTCCTCCATCGGCCCTTCCACGGGCCTTCTCCATTACGAGCCCCATCACCACCGCCGTGCGATTTTCAGGGTGATGCAGGTTCATGGCTGACACCGCCTCCTTTGCCTTTGCGATGAGAGCGAGCAATTCCGCTTCGGGATAGATGCCTGGCAGCGTGTTCCGGGAAAACGGTGATCCGGCAGCCACCTGAAAAAGCGCAGCCAGGATACCTTCCTTCGCAAGAGCGTTCTCTCTGTAAGCGAGCAAGATCTCCTTCAGCGTCTGTTCGGCAAACTCAACCGGTTGCCCCCGCTTCTTTGAAATGCGCTTGGGGTACTGAACAAGGGTAACGGCTGCCAGTGTGGGGGAGATATGCCATTCCTTGACCGCGGCTTCGAAGAGAGCGGCGTGGGGAGAAATGCACAAGGGTGAAATGAGGTCTTCCGGGACAGAAAGTTCGCGGTACCATCCTTCGTTCTCCCAGAGGGGGCGTGGCAGTACCTCTGCAATCCCCTCGAGATGTTCGCGGGTGATTCTGCGTGGCGGGAGATCGGTGTCCGGATACATACGGTTGGGGCCGGGGAGAATTCGCTCGAAGCCGTTTGTGCCGTCGCGTAGCGCTTGCCGGGTTTCGGAGGGAATCCCGACCGTTGCTTCCTTCGCCCGGATGGCGATCTCGGAGGTCCCGGTCTTCGAGTCCTGCGCACTTCCCCACACGATGACAACCGTGTCGTCATCTGTTGCGCCAATGGTCTTCTTGATCATCTGCCATTCCGAGGAGGCGAGGGTTTCGGTCGCGCTGTCTGAATGGATGATATTCGGGAGCGTGGTCAAACACGCCACCACCCGGACGCGGTCGGAAATTTCGCGGGCAAACGTGGTTTCGGTCTGGGTTTGCCAGTGCAACAGACCCTTGAAGCCGCGCAGGAGAACCGAGCTGACGATGTGTCCCTGCTCGATGGCATCGCGCACCGGCTGGTAGCGGGTTTTGCGGAGGAGTTTGGAAACCTCCTCTGTCTTTGCCTCGAAGGTAGTTTCTGTTATCCCCCGGCGGTGCAGCTCGTCCCGCAGCCGCAGCAGATTATGCTGCCGCATGGCTTCGTGATACGTCAGGAGGGGAATATCCGGGATGCGCGGGACACCCTTAATTTCGATCCGTGTCCCGCCGGGGACACTCACATTAACGTCCTGGCGGGCGGCACCGTGGCCCGTTCTGACATGCCCCGTGCTCCTGACCATCCGGCGCAGAATATCCGCCACCTCGGCCACCTCCTGCGGTGTACGCATGTCGGGTGCCGTGACTGTCTCGATAAGAGGCATGCCCAGCCGGTCCGTGCGATAGGTTCGAAAATGTCCAACGTCGCTCACTTCGCGGCAGGCATCTTCTTCCAGCCCGAGCTGTACGATGCCGATTTGCCGTCCCTTGTAAGGGATCCCGCCATCCACGCCGACGATCGTTGTCCGCTGAAATCCGGTCGGGATGCTCCCATCAAGATATTGCTTTCGTGCGATGTGGATTTCATCAACCATGATGCACCCATAGAGCATGCCGATCTCGAGAGCGATATCCAGCGCCTCATCGTTCAATTCGAACGGCGGGGTGTCGTCCATCTCGTAGGTGCAGACAGTTTCATGGTTGATCTGGTAGATGATCTCTTTCTTCGTCTTGAACTCCATCAGTGCCGTGCCGTCGTACTCGCCCAGTTCCGATAACGTCGGACGCATATGGCGAAGGATTTCGGCATTAAAAGCGTCGCTGTAACGGCCCGCAGGACAACGGCAGAAAAGCTTTTTAGAGGTGAGAAGCTGCTGATGAATTTCCAATCCGGACTTGAATCCGAGCGCGGCATAGTCGCTCCCGGTCATCTCAGTGAACGGTTTAAATGTCATACGGGAGAAGAGTTTGGTAAACGATGAGTGAATTTAATGTACACAACAAAACGAAAGAATCAATCATCAAACCTGCATGCCTCCGGAGAAGGAGCTTGCCGAGTCGGTGTCCGGGTTCCCTCCTTGCTATTCGCGTGATTTCGGGATACTTTTTTCTATGATGGTTGTGCCATCGGCGGATACAACTCCGTCCGGAGGGTCTGCAGTCACGAAGCGTATCAAACAGAAGATGATGAATCGTCGACAGATGCTCAGAGGAGGTGTCGCGGCAATCGCCGGGTTGGGCGCTGCAACGGAACTGCCGGCAGCCAAATCGCGGGGACGGGCGGGAGACGGCAAGATTCCGCTTGTGCATATCACTGATCTGTATCATCCCCCTCAGGATCCCGACGACCATATAGACCTGGCCACCGTTGTCGCTCTGGAGGAGTTCTCCCTGAAGGGTGTCATTCTTGATGTGACGCAGAAGTTTCTGGAAGCGGCGCCTGCAGGGGTTGACATTTCTCGCGATCCAGGTTTTGTCCCGCTCGCGCAACTTGCTTTTCTTCTGGGGCGGTCTGTTCCTGCCGCAGCCGGTCCGGCCCAACCGCTGGCAGATCCCAGAGATGACGCCGCACGTCGGCCGCTTCATGATCAGGCCGGCATTCGTCTCCTGCTGGAAATCCTTGAAGACAGCGGAGAACCGGTGGTGATTTCCGTTGTAGGGTCCGCGAGAGTTCTCACCGCAGCATATAACCGCAATCCGGTTCTTGTGCGAGCAAAGGTCCGCGCTGTGTTGCTGAATGCTGGCTCGACCGGAGGGCCGAAGCGAGAATGGAATGTCGACCTGGACCCGGCAGCCTACATTGGCCTCTGGAGGTCGGATCTTCCCATCCATTGGTATCCCTGTGCGACGGAGAATGGTGCGTTCGACCCGGACCATGAGCGCGGAACATATTGGAAGACCACGCACGGCGCAATCTTCGGTGATCTTCCAGATCCTCTTCGTTCATGGTTTATCTACAGCTTCACCGGTAACAGACAGGGCGATATCATTCGTGTTCTGGCCGAGGAAGAAAGGAGCGGAGTATGGGACAAGCTCCTGCCGGGAAACCGGAATCTCTGGTCCACCGCGTCACTCGTAATGGCGGCCGGACGAACTCTCGCAAAGACCTCTCAAGGATGGCGATTTGTTCCGGCCTCAGAAGGCGTCGAAGTGTGGCCCTGGCGCCTGGATCCCATCGAGGCCAGGGTGAACGCGCAGACAGAAGTGCAGTGGAAGGTGGTGGAAAAAGGGGGGAATGCGTTGCTCTTCGGACGGCAGAAAGGTGGACCCTTTGGCGAGGCGATGGCTGAAGCCCTTAACGCTCTGTTGGGGTCGATTCCGGTTTAGCCCGAAGCGGAACCCCACCTTCTTTGGCAGTGGATATGTCCAGTTGGCTTTGCCGTCGGCCGTTTCTCAGGGGGGGGGAGTAAGGGGGGCGCGGCTCCCCTTTCTTTCCTTGCTTCTTGTTCGACATTCACGAGATGACCTGGTGAATATCCAATATCGGACGAGAAATGATGAAGTCAGAAGGTCGCTGTGACGCTGGGCCCCCGGCCTTCGAAATGCGCACGCTCCTCAGGGGGTAGTTTACTGCGCACGGCTCACCGGCTTGGTCGACCAGCTCTGATGAAGTGCGGAATCTCCCCGGGTAGGGGGAGAGAGATTTCGACGAACCCCGCGTACGTACCGTCTTTGTACCACGGTGACTGGAAGATCAGCTTCTTCATCCCTGCCTTTTCGATTGTGTAAACATTCGGCACTCCTGATTTCAAAAGCGTTGCAGCTTTTGCGCGAAAAGAAAATTCGGCGGTTGCCGGTAGTCGATAAAAGCGGTAACCTTGTCGGAATCGTGGTTGAAAAAGATTTGCTCTACGCTTCGCCCTCGCCTGCGACTTCGCTTAGCGTTTTCGAAGT
>DAIUKN010000040.1:0-11470 GCA_036848195.1 Bacteroidota bacterium | reverse complement strand
CGTACGGGTCGTAACCGGCGAGTGAGAAATCCTCGAACGTCAGCTCGGCCAGCGGTTTCTGCGCGATCTCCAGGCGAGGCCTCGGTCGAGGCGTGCGCTTCAGCTGTTCCTTGAGCCCCTCCAGATGGTTTACATAAATGTGGGCGTCGACAATCGTGTGGCTGAAGAAACCCAAATTGAGCCCCACTTCTTGCGCAAGGATTTGCGTCAGAAGCGCATACGCCGCGAGGTTGAATGGAATGCCGAGGGCGATGTCACCCGAGCGTTGCGTCAGGTGGCAGCTGAGCTTCTTCTCCTGGACGTTGAATGCGAAGGTGTAGTGGCAGGGAGGCAGCTTGCTGCTGAAGGCATTCCCCGGCTCCCAGGCGGTGACGACCATCCTGCGGGAGTTGGGATCGGTCTTGAGGAGTTCAATCACTTTGCCGATCTGGTCGATTTCCACGACCTCGTAGTTTCCGGTCTCTGGATTGACCTGTGCGCTGGGGAATTTCCGCCAGTAGCGGCCGTAGGCCGTGTCCAGGTCTCCCTTTTCGTCGGCCCAGGCATCCCAGATCTTCGTGTGCCGGCGAAGGTTTCTGATATGATCTTCGCCGGAGAGATACCAAAGGACTTCGTAGAGCATCGACTTGAAGTTGACCTTCTTTGTGGTCAAAAGGGGATAGCCCTTGCTCAGATCGACCGTGTAATGTTCCGCGAAGCACGACAGCGTATCGATGCCTGTGCGGTTCTGTTTGTAGGTCCCGTTGGTCAGGACGCGTTCGACCAGGTCCAGATATTCTCGCATACAATCTCTCTTCTCTCTCTCTCATCATGATACACAGGCCGGCGCGAAAATGCAACGCGGTCCTCAACGCAGTATGCCGTGCCGCAATGTCCGCACGGCGGCAAGAAAGGACCCCAGGAGAAACAGTCCGAAGGCCGCAGCTTCGAGGGAGACCGGGAGGATCTCGCCGGTGCCCACCGTGGTGAACCGGAGCACATCGGCATGCCAGGTCATCGGATTAAGATATGCCGCGGCTTTCAGCCATGTCGGGAGAGACTCGATGGGGTAGAAGAGGCTGCTGGCAAACATCAGAACGAAATACGCCACGTTGATAAAGGTGTTGAACATGTCGTTGCGGCGTATCCGGAGTGCAAAGGTGGTGAGAAAGAAGAACCATCCCGCAGTTCCCCCGACGACAGCGATCAAAACAAACGGCACCCGTTCCCAGAGAAGCGGAATTCCCAGAATGGCCACTCCGAGAAGAATGGTCAGTGCGCCCTGGGCGAGGGACATCAGGCAGTTGAACAGGATTTTTCCAATCAGGAATTGCGGACGCGTCATCGGGTAGGTGAGGAATTCATAGAAAATCCCATTGTCGCGATCGACGAAGAATCCGTACGACGTATTGATCGCTATCCCGAATGAAGCCATCGCCAGAACGCCGGCGAGGAAGAACGCGTTGTAACTGATCTGGCCTCCATGAACGGCTATGCCGGTGGAAAATGCACGGTCGAGTCCGATCCCGAAAAGGAGCAGGTAGGTGATCGGCATGAAGAGATCGTAAAAAAGCCACGTCAGACTGGTGGTTCGTATCCGATATTCACGGTACATCACTGCAAAGATCATGCTCATGAACGCATCTCTCCACGGTCATTCCACTGCTTCGGACCCGGGCCGAGCAGCTCAACGAAGACATCCTCGAGGGTCGCACTCCGGACTTCAAAATGAATAACCTTCGATCGGCGTGCAAGACCGGCAAGGGTCTCCAGGGTGGAGAAATCGTTCCCCTGCACGCGCGCCTCAACGGTATTGCGTATGGTCGAGCATTTGAGCAGGGGAAGACGCCGGATCTCCTGAAGGGTTTCTTCCGTAAGTGATTCGAATGTGATGCTGACTTCGAATGCACCGGGGATCATCGACTTGATTTTCGAGAGGCCGACCGAGGCTATGACACGACCCCGGTCGATGATGGCGATGGTGTCGCACAACTCTTCGGCCTCTTCGAGGATGTGCGTGGTCAGGAAGATCGTTCGGCCGATCCGTGCCTGGTCGCGCACGGCATTCAGGGTCGCGCGCTTGTTAATCGGGTCCATGCCGGTTGTAGCCTCGTCGAGAAACACGATCGGCTTGTCCACCATGAACACTTTTGCCACCTGCACTCTCCGCTTCAGACCGCCGCTCAGATCTATGACCTTCTGGTTTCTGTACTCCGTCAGTCCGAATTGGTCCATGACCCGCTCGGTGCGGGCTGGCATCTCCGTTGCAGGAACTGAATGGAATCTGGCGTAGGTGGCAAGGTTGTCGGCTACCGACAGGTAAAGCTCGACCGCATTTTCCTGGAGAACAACGCAGAGATTCTTCCGGACTTCGAATCCCTCCCGGCCGACGTCCAGCCCGAGAACGGAGACAGATCCGCTTGTTGGAGGTGTGAGCGTGGTCAGGATGCGCAGCAGGGTCGTCTTCCCGGCTCCATTCCTTCCGAGGAGCCCGAAAATCTCCCCCCGCCGGACTTCCAGCGTCAGGCCGTCGAGTGCCCGGACGGGGGGGCCGGTTCGGGGGTGATAGACCTTTACCAGGTCGCTCACCGATATGGCGATACTGTCTGTTTCCATGGCCTGCAAATGTATCACTCACCGGGAGCAGAATCAAGAAATCCGTGCAGAATTCAGCGATTTTGGGGTTCATTTTCAGGAACTGCCGGAGCGGAAGAGCGGTGGCATCGCAACAATGAGGCAGGCAACTCGTATTAGGATATAGAGTTACTGTCGGCAAGAACATCGGCATCTCTTCTTCAGGGGAGCGAACGGAATGAAATCTTCAATACTCATTGGTCTATGCCTTCTGGTCATGGCTCGATGTTCCGCCCCCGCAGGGGAGACGACGGTCGTCACGCTGAAGGGGTTATGCGACTCAGAGTTGAAATCCGCCGGTATCGATGTCCGGAAGACGACGACGTTCCATATCAAGGCTACCGGTGGCGGTGGGGACTATGGGTGGAGTTACAAGAGCGACAGGATGTTCGCCTACGCCTGGATCATCAACGCCGACACGCGTGACCTGGTATGGAAAATGGACGTGAAGAACACATCCCGCACGCAGGACGAGCGTGTATTTGACGGGACGATCACCCTTAATCCCGGCAGTTATGAAGTGTATTTCACGGCATATGCATTTGCCTATCACACCACGTTTACTCACCTGAACGTGAACGTAGATCACCGCCAGAATCCCCTCTTTTCTGCAGGGCCGAAGAAGACGGGTTTCTTCTCCTGGTTCTCAGACTGGTGGTCTGACGATATTGCACGGGACTGGGATAAGCGCTGCAAGAAGTGGGGAGTGGATCTCTATGTCGATGAATCCGTTGCCGGCCAGCTCTCCACATTCACTCCCCCGAAGGAAAAACCGGGCGTCGTGTTGAAGGCCACTGGCCTCGGCGATCATGAGCTTGTGCGGCGAGGGTTCAGCCTCTCCGCCCCAACGACGCTCATGATCTACGCGCTCGGTGAGGTCATTGACGGCCGTGAGCCTTCCGATTGGGGGTGGATCGTCAACGCGCGTGAGAGGGACCGGAAGTGGGAGATGACCGGCAACCGCTCATGGGCCGGCGGATCCAGGAAGAATCAGAAATTCTCAGGCCCCCTAACGCTGGAAAAAGGGGAGTACGTGCTCTACTTCGTGACCGATGGGAGCCATTCCGCAGCCGACTGGAACGAGGAGCCACCGTATGATCCGCTCAACTGGGGCATTGCGATCTCGGTGTCGAACGAAAAGGACCGGCCCAACTTTCGGGAATTCGACTACACCGAAGACCAGAACGTGATTGTAAGTCTGACGAAGGTGAAGGACAACGAATACCGGTCCGATGGCTTTACGCTGAAAGAAGACACGAAGGTCCGGATTTACGCCTTCGGCGAGCGGAGCAATTCGCACAGACAAATGGCCGACTACGGAACCATCCTCGATGCCAAAACCCGTGCGAAGGTCTGGACGATGGATGTCGACCGTACGCTGCCGGCAGGAGGTGCAGCGAAGAACCGATATTGTGACGAAGTGATAACGCTCCCGCGGGGGAGCTACATGGCCACCTATACAACGGATGATTCCCATTCATTCGAGGATTGGAACGACGACCCGCCGTTCGACCCGGACCACTACGGGATCACGATTATGGGTGCGGGAGAGAAATTCAAACATTCCGCGGTGGAAAAATACGTCGAACAGCGCGACAAGAACATCATTGCGCAGATCGTCAGAGTCGGAGACGAAGCAGATCGTGCGGAGAAGTTTACCATCGAAAAACCGACGCGCGTCCGGATCTATGCAATCGGCGAGGGGCAGAACCGGGACATGTATGATTACGGCTGGATCGAAGAGAGGAAGACGGGGAATGTGATCTGGGAAATGACCTATGCTATGACCTTCCATGCGGGTGGGGGGCGTAAGAACAGGATGGTAAATACCACGATCCTGTTGGAACGCGGGGACTACAACCTGCACTGGAAGAGTGACGACAGCCACTCCTTCGGTGACTGGAATGTCGATCCGCCTGAAGATCAGCAATACTGGGGCATCACTCTCTACCGCGACGAGGGAATTCCTTTAGCGCCCGCTCCTCCCGGGGCGCCGCTCCCGCCTCACAGAATCGACGAGGATTGACGCACCGCGGGACTCCGCCTGCAGTTCTCGTGTTTCCTCGTCGGACAGCCTCCGCCATTGCCCAGGGGAAAGTCCGTCGAGCGTCAGCCCGCCGAGGCGCGTTCTTATAAGGCGAAGCGTCGGATGACCGGCGGCAGCCGTCATCCTTCGGACCTGCCGGTTACGCCCTTCCCGCAGCGTGATTTCCAGCCAGGCGGTTGGCACGTTTTTTCTGTACCGGATCGGAACCGGACGTGGATGCAAAACAGGGCTGGACGGGAGCAGCCGCACTTCCGCAGGCAGCACGCTCCTTCCTTCAATCAGAATGGTCCCTCCCTGAAGTCTTTCCAGCGCGACCTCATCGGGAACACGCTCAACCTGAACGAGGTAGGTCCGTGCATGGCCGAACCGTGGTTCGGTCAGACGGTGGGCCAGGGCATTGTCGTCGGTCAAGAAGAGCAATCCCTCGCTGTCCGCATCAAGCCTCCCTGCCGGATAGATGTTCTCGGGGAACGGTCCAAACTCCTTCAGCGTCCTATAGGTTCCGGGATGGCTTCCCGGTGTAAACTGAGAGAGGACGCCATACGGCTTGTTGAAGATAATGCAGACCGGGGTGGGGGAGTTCTTCATGGCGATTGAATGTACGGGACGTCCGCATCAGAGACAACATTGATTCTTCCCTGAAGATTCTCTACTTTCACTCCATCACGCACCCCCCGGAGGATTGTATGGCAGCCAACCGCAGAGAGTTTCTCAGGCAAGCTTCCCTGGTCGGAGCCGGCACGGTCGTTGCCGCCTCCTTTCCGGTCACCACGTTGGAGCGTGTGGCAGCACAGACCGCTTCGGAGCCTGTCGTCATCGCCAGCGGCAACGGACTCAGGTCCGTGACGAAAGCGATGGAGATGATCAGGTCGGGCTCGGATGCCCTTGATGCCGTGATTGCCGGCGTCAATATTGTTGAGGATGACCCGAACGACCACACGGTTGGCTACGGAGGCCTTCCGAACGAGGACGGTGTCGTGGAGCTCGATTCTGCCGTCATGCATGGTCCCACGCACAGGGCCGGTGCCGTTGCTTCCCTTCGCAATATCAAGAATCCCTCGAAGGTTGCGCGTGTTGTCATGGAGCGGACGGATCATGTGCTGCTCGTCGGGGAGGGGGCTCTTCGGTTTGCCAAGGCACATGGCTTCAAAGAAGAAAACCTCCTGACGGACGAGGCCCGCGAGATCTGGCTGCGGTGGAAAGAGACCATGTCGGGAAAAGATGGCTGGCTTCCGCCGCACACCGCGAACGAGAAGGAAATCGGGGAGGCTGGATCTGTCAAGCCCTACCTGCGTGAAGGTGAGTCGGGAATTGCGGGCGCATGGGATCCAAACGTCCGTCCCACAGGGACGATCCACTGCAGTGCCATCGACGTGAAAGGTAACATTTCCTGCGTTACAACGACCAGCGGACTGGCGTACAAATTGGCGGGGCGCGTGGGAGATTCGCCGATCATCGGGGCCGGCCTTTTCGTCGACAATGACATCGGCGCGGCGGGATCCACCGGGCGCGGCGAAGCCAACCTGATGAACTGCAGCAGCGTGATGATTGTCGAGTTCATGCGGCAGGGGAAATCTCCTGAGCAGGCGTGCCTGGATGCCTGTCAGCGCATTGTTGACCATAACAGGATGCGGCGGCTGAAGGACGATAGCGGTCGCCCCATCTTCGATGTGAAGTTCTATGCCGTGAACAAGAAAGGAATCGTTGGCTCCGCCGGAATCTACGGGGGAGGGGACTTTGCTGTGAACGACGGTGCGGGTCCACGGCTCGTTTCCATGGCGTATCTGTACAAAAAGGTGGAGGGAAAGTAGCTTCTGGCACTCTCTCCCGCTCAGCCGTTCGTCACACGCTCCGGGGAAAGGTTGATGATCGAGACATCGCCCTTCTTCTTTCTCGGTGCGAATGCGTACTACCTTCCTTTCATTGCTTCCTACGGTCAGACTGCCACCGTAACTGCTCTTTTCGATCGTGCCCGTTCCCTCGGCATGACCGTCCTCCGTACATGGGCTTTCTTCGATTCTCCTGACACCACCGATGCCGGTGTCATGCAGCTCAGGCCGGGGGTCTTCAATGAGACAGGATTGTGCGGCCTGGACTTTGTTGTGGCGGAGGCCAAACGATTCTCGATACGGCTCGTCCTCCCGCTCGTGAATAATTGGGATGACTACGGAGGCATGAACCAGTATGTCCGCTGGAGGCACGGGGCAATCCCGGCCGGTCATGACCAGTTCTATTATGACCCCGTGATCAAGGAATGGTATCAAGCGTACGTCTCGATGCTCCTCGCCAGGGTGAACACAATCACCGGAGTTGCCTACAGGGACGAGCCCGCGATCATGGCATGGGAGCTCGCAAACGAGCCCCGCTCATCGGACCGCACAGGGCAGATCGTCTGCCGGTGGTTAGATGAAATGTCGAGGTTTGTAAAGTCGATCGATCCGAATCATCTTGTCGGTTCCGGCGAAGAGGGCTTCGACGTGAGTCCCGCCGGGTACCGTGCGAGCGGTGGAGAAGGTGCCGCTTGGCTCTTCGACGGGACCGGCGGGGTCTCGTTCACGCTGAATTCCGCGCTCCCCTCCCTTGATTTTGCGACCATTCATTTGTATCCTGAGTCATGGAGCCTGCCGGTCAATGCAGCGAATTCCTGGATCAGGGATCATCTCCGCATTGCCGACGCGCTGGGGAAACCGCTTATTCTGGGCGAGTTCAGCATTCGAAACGGCAAGGCCCAGGCATTTGAGAGTTGGCTAACGACTGCGCTGCTGGATGGCGTGGCGGGATCACTTGCGTGGCAGCTCCTGGACGGTGTGAGGGAGGACCCTGAGGGCTTCGGTTTCGTATGTCCCGGTGCGGACCCCGTCTGCCTTGTTCTCTGTGACCTCGCCGGGAAGTTCAACGATAAATCCCGTATAGGTGATTTTCCGTTCCCTTCCGCCGCCCGATTGCATCAGAACTTCCCGAATCCGTTTCATTCTCACACGGTCATTACCTACGAGCTTCCATTCGATGCGAATGTGAGGCTGGAAGTTTTCGACGTCACCGGTGCGCGTGTCCTGACAGTCGTGGATGATTTTCAGCGATGGGGGGTCCGGAAGGAAGTAATCGACGGGCGGGCGCTGGCTACAGGGGCATATTTCTACAGGATCACTGCCGTGGAAATCCAGGGTGGATCGGGCCGGGGGTTTTCGGAAACGCGCAAGCTCATGGTCCTCCGCTGAACTCGGGTCCGATGGGACCGCTCTGGATGGCATGAACGAGTGAAAGGAGTTGAATGGCGAAATTGTTACCCCGTTGTGCCTTTACATTCCTGGTCATTCTCTTATCCGTCGGGCCCCTTCTGGCGCAGCCGTATCGTGTCGACACGCTTGCACGGGCACCCTTCTCCCAGTACCCTGTCTCGATCGCATTCCTGCCGGGGACTGACGGACGGTTTCTTTTCACGGAGAAAAACAGCGGGAAAATACGTCTGTACGATCGGAGCATCCGGCCAGAACCGTTTGCATCGTTCGCCGTGGATGAAGACGGCGAGCAGGGTCTGCTGGGTATAGCGGTGGACCCGCATTACCCCGAAGAGCCATATGTGTACGTTGTGTATACCCGCACCATCGACCGTTCGAACCTCCTTGTTCGAATTCGCGACTCCAGTGCCGTAGGCATCGATCCCACAACGCTGCTGATCGTTCCGCGCCAGGATGACGGTGCGTCGAACAACGGTGGAAGTCTCCACTTCGGTCCCGATGGAAAGCTGTATGTCGGCCTCGGAGACTACGGGATCGCGTCAAACGCTCAGGACATCCAATCCAAACGGAACTACCGCGGCAAGATCCTCCGGCTCAACCGGGACGGTTCGATTCCGGCCGATAGTCCGATCCCGGGCCGCCCGTTCTGGTCGCACGGCCACCGTAATCCCCTCGGCTTCACGTTTGATGAGGAAACCGGGCTCCTCTACTGTGTCGAGAGCGGGACATCAGCGCGCAACGAAGTCTATCTGGTGCCACGCGGGGCCAATCTCGGTTGGACTTCCTCCGGGCGCGACGGGAAGCCAGAGCGCCTGACCGGTCTCCGGCCGCTCTATTCTTTCTCCGGTTCCTCTCAGCCTGCGCTGACCAGCATCGTCATGTACCGTGCGCAGGGTTTCCCGCGCATGCGGGGCAAGCTTCTCTTCGGCGGTCACGCGAATCCAACGATCTGGTCCGGAACGATCATCGCAGGAGGCGATTCGCTTCTCATCGAACCATTTTTCCGTTCGAATGCCGGCTACGCTGACATCCAGATTGCGCCGGACGGGAGCATCGTCTTCACGAATGGTCCGTATATCTCCAGCCGTATCCTGCGCCTGATGCCGGTCGCACCTGGCTACCTGTCAACACCGCCGTTGCTCGCTACAGAAGGGATGGAGTATTGGTACACGCCCTCGTTCTCCGGCACGCCTCCCTCGCTGGCGCTGCTTGAGGGACCGGAAGGTATGACCATCGATTCCGCGACCTGGTCGCTCCACTGGATGCCGACGAGAAGGCAGGCTGTGACGAACCGGCACTCCGTGACACTCCGTGCGGAAAATGGCGCGGGCTTTGCCGAGCAGCGATTTTCCGTGCAGGTCATCAACATCAACGATCCGCCGTTACCCTTTCGCTTGATCGAGCCGACGGACGAGCGCACCTATAGCTTCCTCGGTTCGGATCCCGAAGTGATCTTCCGGTGGACGCCGTCCGAGGATCCCGATGCAGACACGGTACAGTATACCGTTCAGATCGATACGGTCGGGACGTTTACCAGTCATTTTCGCCGGGACTCACTCGTCACGGATCTGGATTCTCTCCGCGTAATGCTGCCACGGCGCAGCGGCGAGTACTTCTGGAGAGTTCTGGCCAGCGACGGAAAGTTGACCACTCCCTCAACACCGGCCGTGCAGAAGTTGATGATCATGATTCTTCCTCCCTCTCTCACCCGGTCCGACCGCGAGAGGCTGAAGGAAACGATGCTTGACCAGAATTTCCCCAACCCGTTTAACCCCGCAACGAGCATCACGTACGTGATTCCCCGTGCGGGTCTGGTGAGGCTCTCGGTCTACAATCTGCTGGGGCAGGAGGTTGCGACACTCTTCGAGGGGGTACAACAGCCTGGGACGTACGACATCGAATTTACGAAGGCAAACCTTCCGAGCGGGATCTACTTCTACCGTATACAGGCGCCCGGCCTGTTTGAAACGAAGAAAATGGTCATCGCAAAGTAAAGAGATGGCTCACCGGGTCCGCTTGATCACCACCAAAGTCTTGTCATCCGAATACTCGGGCAGCCTGCTGAAAGTCTGAACGTCCTGAAGGATTTGGGCGCAGAGTTCCTTTGGCGTCTTGGTCTTGTGTTCGCGGAGCGTCCGGATCAGCCGCTGCTCGCCGTACATCTCCCCCTTCTCGTTCGGCGCTTCGACAATCCCATCCGTGTACAGAAGCAGGGTGTCTCCCCGTTTCATCAGGACGAATTCCGCCCGGTACTTTTCATTGGGGAACGGGCCGATGACCTGTCCGGTGGCAGGGAGCCTGTCGATCTCGTCGTTGCTCCCGCGCAGTACGAACGGCGTGCTGTGACCGGCGTTGATATACACGACCAGACCGTTGTTCGAATCCAGGAGCTCAGCGTAGACCATGGAAACGAACTGTTCAGCGCTGAAAGTCCGGTGGACCAACCGGTTGACGCGTTCCACGAGAGTGCTGATCTTGGTGTTGTATTCGATTCCCATCCGCAGGGCGCCGGAGACATAGAGCGCCTGTACTGCGGCGGAGAGTCCTTTGCTCGCCGCGTCGGCGATGACCACCCCGAGTCGCTCGATGTCGTCGGGGGCCTGCAGGTAGTCGAAAAAGTCTCCGCCAACGATCCGGTCGGGGATCGAGACGCCGTAGAGGTCATAGCTGTGGAACCGGAGCTCGTGACCAGGCAGGATGCTCTGTTGAATCGTACGCGCCTTGTCGAGGTCTGCCTCCAGGAGCTTGGCTTTGGATTCGATCCGCCGGTTGCGAAGCGCTGACGTGAGCGCGGTCCCGATGATGTTCAGCGCGAACGTCATGTCGTGTTTCAGATACTCGGCGTTGATAGCGATCACATACTGGAAGAGCAGGTATCCTTTCCACTGCAGTTTCTCGCCGACGCCGGTTGCGGAGTAGTGTTTGATCCCTTTCTGCCGCAGATAACGGTTCGTTTCGGTTCCGACAAGGGTCCCCCGTCTCGGGAGTGCGAGAAAAAGCGGATAGTCGAGCACTCTCAGTCGAAAGCCCCGGTCGATCTTCTCGATCTCCCCGAATTGACGTACCACCCGATATGCCCCCGAAGCGAGCTCAAGCTTCCAGATCCTCCCTCCCTTGATGGGAATCTCCTCGTTCGCAATGATACTCTTCAGGACATGGGCGAGAAGCTGCTCGTCCCTCCGGAAGGTCTCCTCGCTGAGGCTTTTGATGGTGCGGAAAAGCTTATGTTGATCCATGCAGTCCTTTTCGGTCGTCGTGAGGATTGGAGGGCGTCACCGGCGCGGCCAGAGAAGGAACATCAGGCCAACGATGATCAGGATGGCCGGAACGATGGTAGCCGATTCGGCGACGCCGGTCAAGAACAGTGCGCCCAGGATTGTCAGGATGCCGCCGGGGATCAACAGGCCCCGTTCCCTGTTGCCGAGGAGGAACATCAGAATGAAACCCAATCCAGGAGCGATCAGGAAAAACGGCCAGAGATCGTGCATTCTCTCCCACCCCGCGATCGTACAATAGAGGAAGAGAAGGCCGGTGACGGTCATGACGGTCCCGGGCATCAGCAATCCGATTC